>NZ_JAYFPU010000302.1:0-34634 GCF_034927525.1 Christensenella sp. | reverse complement strand
CTGATCCAGACATATCCGGAAGGAACGCTTGACATCGTATACGGTGCAAACGCAACAAATGCAGTGGGCGTTATCTCTGCTACGGAAGCGGCTGGCAGAACAGATTATGACATTATCGGTGTGGACGACGATCCGGAAATCCTCAACGCGATCTCCAGAAACGGCGTAACGGCAGCAACAGTTGTACAGGCTCCGATCGAGATGGGTAAACTGGCAGTACAGATCGCTGTTAAAGCAGCAAAGGGCGAAACGATCGACGAATCCGAAATTGCTACACCTTTGACGGTTGTAACAAGAGACACATATGCAGATTTCATGAAGACATATGAGCAGAATCAGAAAGACATCGAAGCTTATAAATAAGAAGTAAAGATCAAGAGTTCAGTATGGTTTTGAGGCAGGGGCGTAGGCTACCTGTCTCAAAACTATATCTTGAGAAAAACAAAAGATGAAGAGTTTGGATATAAGATAATTGCCTAAGAAGGGTCAATTATTTCAGATAAATATCATATAAAAACCATAAGGAGGCAGTAGCTATGGGAACCACGGAAATGTTTTTGAATATTCAGGATGTTATGACTCCGGAGACGGACGAATATAAAAGATGTCAGCGTCTAAAGGACAGTCTCGTCAATGTGCAGTCGGAGGTATGTCTTGAGCGTGCGAAGATTGTGACGCGCGTCTACAAGGAGACGGAAGGCGAAGATTCTTACGTCAGAAAAGCGAAAGCGTTTGACGCCATATTAAAGGAAATGAGCCTGTTCGTGGTAGAAGACGAGCTTATTTGCGGGCATCAGGCAGGCAAAAGAAGAAGCGCACCGCTTTTCCCTGAATTTGCTGTGGACTGGGTGGATAATGAAATCGAAACATTCCCCACAAGACCACAGGATAAATTTATGATTACCCCTGAGCAGATCGCGGATTATCGCGAAAACATCGTGCCTTACTGGCGCGGCAAGACGTTTTTTGACCGTACGATGAGTTATCTGACGGAAGATGTAAACCTGCTGCGCGAAGACGCGGGGCTTTTTAGCGTCGGACTTCATGAGGACGGCGGTTTGGGCCATGTGGCGCTTACCTATGAGAAACTTCTGAAAAAGGGTTTTGATGGTATCAAAAACGATATCAAAGAGCAGATGGAGCAGCTTGAGGACTGGAAAGCGGAGGACATGCAGAAGCGCAAGTTCTACAACGCCTGCCTTTCTATCTGCGATTCCATGATTGCATTTGCGCACCGTTACGCTGACCTGACGGCAGAGCTTGCCGCAAAGGAAACGAACGCAAAGCGTAAGGCGGAGCTGCTGCGTATGTCCGAAAACTGCAGGCGCGTGCCGGAATTCCCGGCGGCGGACTTTTATGAGGCGCTGCAAAGCATGTGGTTCGTGCAGGTCGCGGTACAGATTTATGATAACGGCGTTTCTATCACGCCTGGCCGTTTTGACCAGTATGTATATCCGTATTATGAAAAAGATATCCTGAGCGGGAAATTGACGAAGATACAGGCGCAGGAGCTTTTGGAATCGTTCTGGATCAAGTTTACGGAACCGATCAAAATTTATTGTGAAAAAGACGCTGCATTCCATGCAGGCTACCCGATGGGGCAGAACCTCGCAATCGGCGGGATTCGTCCGGACGGTACGGATGGTACGAACGACCTTTCCTACCGTTGTCTGGAAGCGCATTCGCACATTCTGCTTATGCAGCCAAACTTCTCTGTACGCCTTCACAGAGGCAGCCCGTTTGAGTTTGTAAAACGTACGTGTGAGGCAATCCGTATGGGTAATGGTATGCCGCAGATTGTAAACGACGAGGTTTATGTTCCGGCAATGATGAACGTAGGCGTACCGTTTGAGGAAGCGCGCGATTATGTACCAGTAGGCTGTGTGGAGACAACGCCGCTCAATACATGGGGACGCTGCAATGGCGGTTATTTTAACCTGAGCAAGGTCGTCGAGCTTACGCTGGGCAACGGCGTATGCGGGATCAGTGGCAAGCAGGTATCGCCAGCAACAGGCGATCCGCGTACGTTTAAGACGTTCGACGAATTTTTGGAAGCGTATAAAAAACAAATGGACTACTGCATGAGCAAGCTTGTGAAGTGGGACAATATCATCGATATGGTACACGCAGACCTTTCGCCCACACCGCTCACATCTATGTTGGTGGACGATTGTATCGAAAACGGCAGGGATGTTACGGCGGGCGGCGCTCGCTATAACTGGACAGGACCGCTCGGCGTTGGTATTGCGAACGCAGGCGATTCGCTGTATGCGATTAAAAAGGTTGTATTTGAAGACAAGCTCTATACGATGGACCAGGTTTTGACTGCCCTCAAGGACAATTTCAAAGACGAACAGCCTCTGCGCGAGTTCCTTGCAAACAAGGTGCCGAAGTACGGTAACGACCTCGCGGCGCCGGATGAAATGGTCAAAATCGCAACGGATATTTATTTTGACTCTATGAAGGGTTATGAGACATACCGCGGTGGGCCGTTCGTAGCTGCGCTGTTGCCTGTTGCTTCCTACGTGGCGTTTGGTATGGCGACGGCTGCGCTGCCGGATGGCAAGCCTTCGGGTGAGCCGCTTGCAGACGGTATCTCGCCGGATTATGGCGTAGACAAACAGGGGCCGACGGCCGTTATGAAATCTGTTTCCAAGATTGACCACATCCGCTGCGCAAACGGTGTGATATTCAACCAGAAGATTTCTCCGATGGCGGTATCCACACCTGAAGGCATGAAGAAGTGGGTGGATATGGTCATGACGTATATCAACTTAGGCGGCGGGCATGTACAGTTCAACATCGTCTCGGCAGACACGCTGCGCGAAGCGCAGGAGACACCCGATAAGTTCAAAGGACTGGTTGTGCGTGTAGCTGGCTACAGCGCGTTCTTCAACGAGCTGGCAGAAGAGGTGCAGGACAGCATCATCGCAAGAACGGAACACGAACTTTAATCGATCAAAAGGGGGATGCTATGACACGGGAAGAGGCAAGGATCAAGGCGCTCGAATATTTTGACAAAGCGCATATCTACCTGAAGGAAGAAGAAAGGCAGAATCTGGAAATTGCAGATATGGGACTTGATGATCTCGAAACCTATGGGATACAGATACATATCTATGTGGATACAGACCGGTGCAGTGCAAAAGAAATGGTGCTGTTCCCTTACCAGATATGCCCGGAGCAGCGGCATCCCCCGCTGGGGGACTACCCCGGTAAGGAAGAGAGTTTTCGCGTCAGGGAGGGGGAGCTCTATATTTATACAGAGGGCGAGCCCGTGGAAAAATCGAAAATGAAAGCAAAGATTCCCGCAGGCAAGGAGGACACATTTACTGTTTTCCATGAGATCATCTTGAAAAAAGGCGACCAGTACACGATGCCTCCCAACACGACACACTGGATATGCGGGGGCAAGGACGGGTGTGTGGTAAGCGAATTCGCCACCTACAACCGGGACGACCTGGATATCTATACGGACCCACAGGTAGCGCGCATGAACGGTGTTTGATACCTGTCTGGAAAAAGGATCGAAGGAACAAGATGCAGGGGGACGGCCGAGGGCCGTTCCCCTGTAGTCATTGCAGGACCGCTTCATTAAAAACATTGCGTATTGCGTAATAAATGTTATAATAATAGGTATAGAAGTATGCCATGAAGCGCGCTGAATACCGCTTTATGAAAGGACTGAGGGGATAACCGTGTTTCCAGCACAGAGAATTGCAGCATTAAAACAAATCGTACGGGAAGAAAAGACGGTGGACATTGCGACACTGTGCTCGGCGCTCAATGTGAGCGACGTTACGGTACGCAAATATTTGGACCAGCTCGAACAAGAGGGCTTCTTGAAAAAGATGCATGGCGGCGCTATGCTCACGGAAGAAGAAAGCGAGATCGCTTTTGAGACGATGCCGGAAAGCGACGATATGCTGGGCAAAGAAGATATCGAGCAGATCGCGAACCTGGCGGTATCATTGATCGAAGATGGGGACTCTATTTTTGTCGGGCAGGGAAACCTTTGTTTGGCGCTTGCCAAAAAACTGCATGCCGTTAATAACCTGACGGTGATTACCAATAATATCAATGCAGTTCCGGACATTTTGCCCAACGTGCGCAAGCTGTTTTTTATTGGCGGGGAAGTATTGTTTCAGAATGGAAATATGTATTCGTGCGGAACAAAGGCCATCAACCAGCTGGAAGATATTTTTGTACAAAAAGCGTTTATCGGCGTGGACGGTATCGATATGTCCATCGGTGTAACGGTCAATGATTTTGAGCTTTACGAAATTATCGAGAAGATCGTGGATATCTCACGGCAGGTCGTAGTCTTGGCAGAGCACACAAAGTGTGATAAAATTGGGTTACATAAGATCGCAAATCTGGACCAATTCAAAATATATGTATCTGACAAAAGATTGGACGAAAAATACAAGCAGTACTTTTTCGAGCGGGACATTAAAATCCTGACTTCTTATGATATTTAATTCATACGACGGGTGATACTATTGAACGAAAAGATAGTAGAAATGAAAAACATCTCATTGACGCTGGATGCCAATAACGTCTTGAGCGACGCTGATTTTTATCTGAAAAAGGGAGAAGTCTGCTCTATTTTGGGTGAAAACGGCGCAGGCAAATCTACGCTGATGAAGGTTCTTACGGGAAGTTACCCACGCTATACGGGGGAGATATTTCTGGAAGGCCAGTTAGAGACCGTCGACAGCGTGATCAAGGCGCAGAGGAACGGGATCAGGATGATCCACCAGGAATCCCAGTTGATCAATGAATTCAATGTGGAGCAGAACATTTTTTCGGGCAACGAGATATGCTATCCGGGACTGCCCTTTATCAACAAAAAAGTGCAGCGGCAAAAAGCGCGGGAGATACTCTCCTTTTTACAGACAGATATCGATATCAACGCGCCGGTGCAAAGCTTGAATATCGCACAAAAAAAGATGGTGGAAATTGCCCGCTCGCTTGTTTATAGCGTAAAGGTGCTGGTGCTTGACGAGGTGACGGCCTCGTTTACGTCTTATGACAGGCAGACGCTTTTTGAGATTATCCATAAATTGAAGGAGCGGGGGATCGCCGTCGTATTTATTTCGCATAAAATAGATGAGGTGCTGGAAATTGCAGACCGTTTGGTGATCATGCGCGACGGAAAGACAGTGGAGGACAAACCGGTCGAAAACAATTCTGTATATATCGATGTGGACCATATCCTGTTAGAGATGGCGGGGGATGATTACATCAACCGTTACCCCAAGACAAAAGCGAAGATCGGCAATGTTGTGATGAAAATGCATAAAGTGTCCAATGCACAGGAAACGGTGATGGATGCGAGCATGTATATACGCGAGGGGGAGATCGTGGGTATTGCGGGACTTGTCGGAGCGGGAAAATCAAGCCTTGCAAAGCTCATTGCCGGTGTGGAGCCTATTGCAAAGGGAGAGTGCTACTATAAGGGCAAGCCCATGCAGACAAACAAGCTGGACCGGTTTGTGAAGGATGGTATCATTTATCTGGCAGAGGACTGTGCCAGCAACCTGATCTTAAAGCAGGATGTGCAGTATAATATGTCTCTTTCTTCGCTCGACCAGTTTATCCATACGGCGCTCATCAACCACAACAAGGTGCAGAAAAACGCAAAGTATTATATTGATAAACTTGACCTGCGAAAGGTATCACCGCATACGACGGTCAAGTGGCTGTCGCGTGGCACGCAGCAGAAGGTGGCGCTCAGCAAGTGGCTTAAGGCACAGGCGCAGGTGATGGTTTTGGACGAGCCTTCCATCAGCCTAGATATTGCGTCTAAAGTGGAGTTATATAACATCCTGAATAAAATTGTACACACGGGGAAATCTATTTTTATGGTCTCCTCCGACCTGACAGAGCTCATTGGCATGTGTGACCGTATCTATGTTATGTTCTCAGGCAGGATCGCCGCGGAACTTGACTCAAAGGAAGCAAATTCTGTGCGTATCCTGCAATATGCGTCAGGAAAAATGTAGGAAAGTGGTTATAAAAAGCCGCGGAATACCCCGCGGCTTTTTTGATGTTTTCAAATACTCACCAGTCGTAAAGGTCCCAGGTCGTCTCGCGATCGGCCTCGGTGGATTTTCGCGGGACAATGGTGGTGCTTAAGTATGTCGGTTTTTTATGGTTGGGTGACTGGTGATCGTTGGTGAAGTCAAGCATACGCGACATGGCCATACGGCCCATCTGGTATCCGGGTACATCGACCGTAGATAAGGACGGCTCGATTAAAGTTCCGGCATAAATATTATCGACACCAATCACAGCGACATCCTGCGGGATACGGCGGCCGAGATCTTTTAATGCTTTGATCGCACCGATACCCGTCTCATCGTTTGCGGCAAATATCGCAGTAACGTCTGTTTTTAGCATCAGGTCGCGCGTACATGCATAGCCGCTTTCGGGCGTAAACAATCCGTTGCGGACATAGGCCGGGTTAAAGGGGAGATTGTGCTCTTTGAGCGCCCTTAAATAGCCCTGATAACGCTTGATACTGTCGTCGCGGGCCATAGGGCCGGAAATATGCGCGATCTCTTTATGCCCCAGGCCGATCAGGTATTTCACGGTATCGTAAGCAGCCTGCTCGTAGTCGGAGAGGATTGATTCAACACCGGGGATCAGAAGATGCCTTTCTAAGCTGATCACAGGAACCTTCTTCTTGCTGCTGACAAGCTCTTTGATCGTGGCGAAACACTCCCTGCCATATTCGGCCTCGTCGTTTGCATAACTCGAAATGATAACGCCGTCCGGCATGCTGTACAAAAAGCGGACGAGAGAATCGTACTCTCTTTTTAGGTCGCTACCTGTTGCATATACATTGATCAGGTATTCGCTGCCAAGGGCGACGTCCTGTATCCCCTTTAATATCCCCGCATGGAACGGATGGTAAAAAGTCGGCAGGATAACACCGACGACAAAAGACCTGTTGCCGCGCAGACGACTCGCCATAGGGTTGGGGATATACCCGAGCTGCTCTATTGCGTCGTTGACGCGGGCGACAAGCTCAGGTCTTACATATTTATTGCCGGTACGCACGTTCGAGACGGTGGCTTGCGAAACGCCGGCCAATTTTGCAACATCTTTTATACTTGCTGGCATGTTTTTCCTTCCTTCTGAAACGTTTTACTGTTACGCACTTTATAAAGGAAAGACGCTATCCAATGATGAATAACGTACTTCATATCAATAATTATACTATACACACAAGAGCATTACAATCATCCGGAAATGAAATATTGTGCAAATAAAAAGACAGAAAAAAGTAAAAATGCTTTTATATAGGGTATAAAGCGATCTTTTTATAAACACCATGATACAGTAAAACGCTAAAATGATACGCAAAAAACTTTAATGTAATAATTTAATAAATGGATAGATATTCCATATAAAATGTGATAACATGAAAAAGTGAATGATTATTCATTAAAACTTTGTTTGAATCAGGATACCGAAAATAATTGACAAGGTAGATGCGAAAAGCGGATCATTAGGAAGGTGGGGTTTGGTTTGGACATTAATTACGATAAACACGAAATGAAAATTACGCTATCCATCGACGATTTTTGTGACGATGATCTTGTTATGCTGGGTAAAAGTATGCAAAATTTTTATGATGAGGATGCGGAAGACACTACAAAGATAATTTCTTTGGAAATAGAAGTTTAGGATGCCTATGGATGGAGGAGATGCAAATGTTTGAGTACAAGACAGTGTTGCAAAAGGCGGCGGAATGGAGTGTTCCGGTGGCACAAATCCAGTCTTTATGCCGACAGCAAAAAATTGAAGGAGCGCAAAAGCACGGAGGTATATGGTTTATACCGGATCAGGCCATCAATCCCTTTCATGAAAGCGATAATGTTTTCCCGTTTAAGGGGACAAAGAAGAAGATATTTGTCAAGGCTGTCAGATTATTTGCCCAGAAGACATTTGAGCGCGTGACGATCAAGGAAATTGCTGAAGCCGTAGGCGTAGCTCCCTCGGCCGTGTACAATCATTTTCAATCAAAACAAGAAATTCTGGATACGATCTATGGTTTTTTTGAAGAATATTTTACGGAAAACAGACCCGCTATGGAAGAGATAGCGCCAATCCTTGGCAGCGAGCCTATCTTTGATGTGCTGCATTGTATGGATTATGGGTTTAAGGTATCGTATGAAGAAATATTACTTTTGTGCATACGTATTATTTTTATGCGCGCGCTTTTTGATGAGCGCGCCGGTCAACTGTTCCGCGGCGTTGTGCTGAGGGAGAGCCGCGAATATGTGCGTGAAGTATATGACCGGGCCATTGCAACAGGCGAATATACAAGGTTTGACACAGACGCTATGAGTGAATATCATCTTATGTGCCGTGTCTATCTTTTGTTACACTCTTTGTTTGAGCCATCCCAAGAAAACATGGAACGGCTCAACAAAAATATATACAAAATGGATGCGTACGTCACACGGTGCCTGGAAAATATGGACGTCTCTGCAGAAGCGATTGATTATGAACCAACGCTTTAAAGCGCGATTTCCGGCGTAGATTCAAAATTTGTCGCCATTGTCCAAACCTTTGCTTTGCCTTTTGCCATACGCATCACGACAAGTGTTTCGTAAAAGTTTTCCATTTCGCCGTTGTCCTTCCAGGTGCGTAAAAATGCGCGGGAAGGGTGTGCGGTGATTTCTTCCTTGAGCGCGCGGTCCTCCACTATTTCGAGTGTGCCGCTGACGCGTACCTGCATACCGCTTTTTTGATCGACAAAGCAAAGCTCGGCGTGCGGGCTTGCCAGAATCTGCCGGTAGATGTCTTTCATTTTACCCGTATGAAAAACGATGCCTTCCTGATCGGCCTTATAAAGCAGCATACCGCGCACCCTCGGGTTTGCTCCGTCAATCGTCGCCAGAAAAAATCCTGGATTTTGATTCATCAAGTCGTAAATTTGTTCTTTTTGCATAGCTATAACCTCCATTGTTTGTTCTTTATTTTAAACATCACAAAGGAAATCCGCTTTCAAAAAACAAGCGTATATTTACAGATTTGCATATAGCGAGCGATACGCAGACGGCGTGAGTCCATAGTGTTTTTTAAAGCTCGAGGAGAGGTGAGCGGCAGAGCTGAAGCCGCATTGCTGTGCGATCTCGGTGACGCTGTGTTCACTGTTGCGCAGCAGACTCTTTGATTTGTTCAAACGAATGGCAAGCAGATAGGCGGCAGGCGAAGAACCGGTTTCACGAAAAAACCTGCGTGAAAATGCGGAAACAGAAAGATTTACATGCTGCGCCAGCTGCCGCACCGAAATAGGCGCGGCAAAATTTTGCTGGATATATTCGGCGGCGTCCCTGATGGCGGCGCTTTTGGGCAAGGCGTTGTTGGCGCCGGGCTGACAGGCGTTTCTGATCAGGTCATTGACGATCAAAAAACCGATTGCATCCAACACCGTTTTGCGGCCTGCGCCATTGCTTTCATATTCCTCCATAAAACGGGAGACAAATACCATGATCTCCTTGGGAACAAAAAAATCATGCCAGCTCTGTGTATGAGGAGGCTTAAGACCATAACTTAAATAGACCGACTCCACCAGTTGTTTTGACGCCATGATGGCGATATAACGCACGAAGGTATCTTCCGTCGTTTCCTCGTGCGCAACATCCGGGGGCAGGATCGCCGCAATATAATGGTTTTCGTCAGGCTGCAGACTGGTATCCAATACGGTACTGCTTTTTTGCAGCAGGATCATAAAGGAATAGGACGGATGTGTGTGACCGGGCTGGATGGCATATCCGCAAAAGCCAGTGCTGGGGATAAAGATGCCCACGTCGTGGCATACATAAGCGTCCACATATTTCAAATCATGTGCTGTAATAGGTCCGACCAAGGCCTGGATCTTATCTAAATCACGCATAGGCACGCTCCGATCTTTTCTATGTATCTGATAGAATTATACCACAAGAAAAGGGGAAAACAGTATCTGTATGATAAAAGAAAAGGCTCCCGTTCAGGAAGCCAAGAGAAGAAGTATATGTAAACGCCGCAGCGTAGTTTTTTGACTACCCCAGCCATTGTGGGACTAACGGCCAAGGTAGAATTTGTATGTTTTAATCATAACCATGCTTCATGAAGTCAAAATGAAAAAAGTTTGAACAAATTGTAAAGTTCAAAATGATTGCACGACAATACGGATACTGGTTTAGTCGTCGGATAAAGGCGTTATATTATCAAAAAGAACGAAGGAGTATCTGTAAAAAATGGTGAGTATCGAAGTAACAAGAGAGGCAGTCGTGCTTCACATACATGGTTCGAGCAAGTTTTGGTCTTTAAAAAGCAACCTGACCATTCCACTGGAGCATATTCGGAGCGTGGAGGCTGTGAAGGATTTAAAAACCAAAGACTATCTGAAATGGGATGCAATCAAGGCAGGCACGTTTCTGCCAAACGTGATTGCGGAGGGAACATTTTATCAGGATGAAAACAGGTTGTACGTAAATATACATGAAGGCAAGGCGGGCATTGTATTGGGACTTCGCGACGACAAATATTATGAGGTCGTGGTGGAGACGGAAAACGCGCAGGAAACCGCAAACGAGATACAAAGCGCAATCGCTGCCCGCAAATGACGGACAGGTCAGGGGTTTGCAAGCGCAAGCTTTTGTTCCCGTGAAAGCTTTTTGATCGCAGCTTCACGGCGCATGGCTTCTTTCTTTGTAGGGAAGGTCTCGAAATAGAACAGGGCAACAGGACGGCGTGCCTTGGTGTATTTCGCGCCCTTTCCCGTATTATGAAGCTTGATCCGCTTCTCAAGGTCGTTTGTCCAGCCGGTATACAGGGTATCGTCGGCGCAGCGCAGGATATATGTATAATTCATAGGATTTATTATAGCACAGGAAAAAATGTTTTTGTGGAATTTTGAACTGGGGCTATCAGATACAGATACGTATTGAAAGGAGGGCTGAAATTGCCCTCCTTTTTAAGACGCTACAGACTTTTACCCAAAGCTTCCGCTTTTTGTAATGCAGACGGAGAAATGTCGCCGGCTGCATTTGCGTCGCCCTGCCAGACGATGCCCCTGTCTTTCCAGCCCAGATAAGAAAGGATCATTTCATAGCCTTTGGCTACATAATCGTATTCTGTAGCGGTGGGATCGCCGCCGCACAGCAGCAATGCGCCCTCCTTGACAGCCAACGGGCGTAAGCCGCCCTTGCCGCCGTAGGCGTATAGCTTATCGATTGCCGCCTTCATTTGCGCGGGGAAGCCCATCCAATATACCGGGGCACAGAAAACCATGACGTCGCAGCTCTCAAGAAGCGGCTCCAGCTCATGAAAGTCATCCGCGTCTATGCAGGCATGACCGTTCTCCCAACACCTGTCACACGCTGTACAGCCGCCGATTTGCTTTGCTCCTGCCGCAAACTTCACAGCCGTATGGCCGCTTGCCTGCGCGCCCCTGATCAACGCATCTGCAAGCAGATCGCTGTTGCCCCCCTGGCGGGGACTTCCCGTCAGTACCAGCACCTTTTTACCCATAGTATCGATTCTCCTTTACATAAAGTATATGGCAATCAGATTATATCACAAAACAAAAAATCGTTCCTGTGGAAACGGTTTCCCGATCTCCCCAGAAACGATTTTGATGCGTCAGAATACTCAATCTAAAATGGCGATCGCGCGCACGGGGGAGCCGTCGCGGCCTCTTAATCTGAGCGGAAGCGCAACAAAGGTAAACGCGTCGTCAGCAAGATCTTCCATGTTTGCCAAACCTTCGACGATAAGAGTACCGTTGCCGAGCATTTTTTCATGGATGTATTTCCAGTCGCTGCCGTTCGGCGTAGGCATATCCATGCCCACAAGCCCCACCTTTTTCAGCACAAACCATTCAGCCAGTTCGCGGCTTATGAACGGAAAATCGCTGAAAAATTCATTCTTTGGAAAGACTTTGTCCCAACCTGTGTACAAAAGCACGCATAACCCGGACGCGATCTGATCCGCATACGGTTCAAGATCGGCTACTGTGATCGCTTCTTTCGGTTTTTTGGACGTGAGATCGACCTTAACTGCGCGCACGATACAGCGCTCAATGCTGATCTGATCGATAGATTCGCCTTCATCAAAGAAATGCCGCGGCGCATCGAAATGCGTGCCCTGATGCGTGGACATTGTGACCCTTGACAGGTTGTAACCCAGTGTATCGAGGCCGCAGTGCCATGAAACAGACAGCTTGGGATCCATAGGCATGGTAGGGGCGCCGTCGTACATGTCGGCAGTCAAATCAATATATTTTGGCATATCTCCGTCCTCCTTGTGTTCAGTCGCTTCCTGCAAAAGCAGAGTCTTTGCCGAGGCCTTCCGGCCCGAGCCCCAAATATCCGCCTTCAGCGAACAGATCGGCTGCCGTGACCGCGCTTGCGTCGTCGCTCAAAAGGAACACTGTGGCGGATGCGATCTCTTCCGGCCTTTCAAGACGCTGTATCATGTGGAAATCACCCCACAAATCCTGTGCCGTTTGTTCGTCGCCATTCGGCGCGGCCTTTTTGACTTCATCTGTCCACACCCAGCCGGGGCTGATGCAATTGACGCGGATGCCGGGGGATAAGTCGAGCGCAGCACAGCGGGTAAGCTGTTTTACCGCGCCCTTCGCCGCATTATATGTCCAGCGGTCGGGCTGTGCGATATGCCCTGAAATACTGGACATATTAACGATAGAACCGTTTTCTTTGCCGCGCTGGCGTACAAATTCCTGAATCATCGTCGCATAAGATATTGGACCGGCTTCCATTGTGTATGTCCAATCCTCGCGCGTCGCGTTCACACCTTTTGCCGTAAAGGGGAACGCATTGTTGACAAGATAATCGAGCCGTCCGAATTTTTCGATCGCAGCAGCGACCAAGGTTTTGCAGAATACAGGATCGATCATATTGCCTGCCAAAAAATCAACGTTTTCAAATTTCTCTTTTAATTCCTTAAGCGTATTTTTGCCGACTTCTTCATTGCGTCCACAAAACAAAACGCTTACTTCTTCTTCGAGCAATCTCTGCACGCAAGCGCGTCCGATTCCCCTCGAACCACCCGTGACAATTGCTACCTTTCCTTTTAAGCCTCTCATTGAAATCCTCCCAAAAGTTACTTGTCTACCGGTCAGTACCGTCTTTTTTATATGGCGCTCCCCACAAGCGGGAAGCGCCATATCTGTTTTTTAGAACTGTGCCGCAAATTCTTCGATGTTAGATTTGTCATAGATCATGGGCTCTGCCAAAGAGATGATCTGTCCGTTGTCCGTGAAGGTGAACGTACCATATTCTCCGGCCTCGAAGGTCGCGCCCGGCTCTATGGTGAGCGAACCGTCCTTTAATGCCAACGCCATGTAAACGCCGATGTCGCCTTCCATCGGAGGATTCCAAAGTGCAAATTTCTCTACGGTGCCATCCAGAACAAATTCAGCCATTTCGGAAGGAAGGCCAAGGCCTGTCAGCTTTACTTTGTCAGCAACGCCTTTTGTCTGGATTACCTTCGCAGCAGCAGCCACACCAACCGTCGTCGGCGCGATCACGCCCTTGAGGTCAGGATATTTTGCAAGCAATGCTTCCATCTCTGTGGTGGATTTTTCCGGCTGGTCATCGCCGTATACAACTTCAACGAGATTCATGTCTTTGTATTTTTCATCCGACGCAAGCAGGTTTTTCATATCGTCGATCCATGTGTTCTGGTCGGGAGCGTCCGTCGTAGCGGAAAGGATCGCGAAATCGCCTTTAAAGTCGATCATATCACCCAGCGTGTTAAGCAGGACTGTACCGGTTTTTGTGAAATCGACCGGCATGATTGCCGCGTCGCGGTGGTCTTCGCTGCCTGGGATGTCCTGATTGATGATAACGATCTTTGTGCCCGCCGCACGTGCGTCGTCAAACGTTCCGTTGAGTGCGTCATTGGAGTTTGCTGCGATGAAGATTACATCAGCGCCGTTCTGGACAGCTGCTTCAACGTATTCGATCTGGGAAGTAGCGTCTGCTGTTGCGGGGCCTGTCGTCTCGAATTTAACCTTGTCAGCGCCCAGCTTTTCCGCTGTTCTCTGGAATCCTAAAACGATGGATTCAAAGTACGGGTTTCCCTGGTTTTTGGGGATGAATACGATGTTGACAGGTTCGCCGGAAGCTTCGCCGCCGTCATCGCTGCCGCCGCCATCCGAGGGAGCTTCAGACGTTGTTTCAGGAGCCTTTGACTCGGAAACGGCAGGAGCGGGCGTACCGCATGCTGCAAAAACAAAGAGTGCAACCAACACCAAACATACGATTACTGTAACTTTACTTTTCATTCTTTCCTCCTATTGTACTTTATTTTTTCCGGCATTTCGCGCCGAAATTGAATTTAATTTTTTTTGTCCCTGATCATCTGTCCGACATTGGGGATGACAATGGACAGCAGGAGCAGCAGACCCATAACAAACATCTGATCCTGCGCCTTGACATTTGCCACGATAAGGCCGGTTTTTAACAGCAACACGATGATGACCGCAAGGAATGTTCCGAGGATGCTTCCTTTTCCGCCGTTGATGTCTGCGCCTCCGAGCAGCACCATCGTGATCACGTCCAGTTCGCCGCCCGAGGCCATATCAAAGCGCACGAGCAGCAGGCGGGACATGGTAAGGATTCCTGCAAGCCCTGCCATCAGTCCGGAAAAGCTGAAAAGGAGACACTTGATCCTTTTTGTGTTGATGCCGGAGTAAGCTGCTGCGCGTTCGTTGGTGCCGATCGCAAAAATCTTTCTGCCGAGAGACGTCTTATGGAGAATAAAGAAGAACGCTACGGACATGATGATAAAGAGCAGGATCGTCACGCTGAAACTCGCATTGCCGATCTTAAACACCGCGTTTTTTTCGATGCTGTTGAACCATTCCGGAAACTTGCCGAGGCTTGCGTCGCCAATAAATATCTGCGACAGTCCGCGGAACAGCGACATTGTACCGATGGTAACGATCATGGAAGGGAGCTTGACATAGGCGATCAGTATGCCGTTGAACGTGCCGAACCCAAACGCGATCACAAGGCCGATCACGCAGGCAAGACCCATATCCATGCCGGCATGGAACATCATGGCTGTAAAGGTCGCCACGCACGCCATGATGGAACCGACGGAAAGGTCGATCTGTCCTGCAATGATGACAAGCGTCATCGTGAGGGCGACCAGCCCAAATTCCATATATTTGGTCGCTGATTTGAGGATATATGTCATATCCTGAAAGCTGGGCGATAAGGCGATCCCTACAAGAATCACAATGATAAGAAGTACGAACGTAAAGGATTCGCGGCGCTTCAAAAGAGATGGAAGCTTGATGGGGCGCACTGTTTGCGTATTACTTGCTTTCATAATTCAGTTTACCTCCTTTTTCAGCTTCATCGTTTTCTTTTCCTGCGATACCTGGACGATGCGATCGGCAAGCAGCGCGATCACGATGATCAGTCCGTAGCAGAAGGTCTGTACCGCGCCGGGGATGCCCACCATTGCGATCATTGTATTGACCGTGCCGAGCAGGATACACCCTAGGAAGGTTCCGAAAACGGTTCCCGAGCCTCCTGAAACACTCACGCCGCCGATGATGGTCGCGGATATGACGATAAATTCAAATCCGTCTCCCGTATTGGATGGATTGACATATCCATACCTTGCCGCGTACATCATGCCCGCGATGCCGCACAAAACGCCTGTGATACAAAAAATGTTGAATACTATTTTTTTGCAGTTGATGCCGCGCAGGTATGCAGCCTGGAAGTTGGAACCGACAGCGTATACCTCGCGCCCGAAGTGCGTCTTTTTCAGAATGAAGTAAAACAGTACCGCGATCCCGATGGCGATCCACACGATCCACGGAATGATGAGGTTGCCGATTTTTAAGCCCTCCGTCACAAAAGAGGAGAGACCCTTCGGAAGCTCGTAGCCAGTGATCTGCTTACCGTCGGCAAAGATAAAGGTCAGTCCGCGGAAGGCGTTCATGGTGCCTAGCGTGACGATGATCGCCGGAATTTTCAAATATGAAATCAAAAATCCGTTGAACGCGCCGCACAGGTAGCCAACGCCCATGGAGACGAGGAAGCCGAGCCAGATGGGGATATTGAAATCGCGGAACAGGATTCCGGCCACCATTGCGGACACCGCCACGATCGCTCCCACGGAAAGATCAATGTTGCGTGTGATGATGATCATCATCATGCCGACCGATACCACCAAAATGAGGGGCATCCATAAAAGGACGCTATTGACGACCTCCGGCAGACGCTCTGCAGTGAAAAGCTCAGGCTTGGCGATCCCTGAAACAACAAACAGGATAATGATGATGATCAGTGTCACCCGTTCCTTGGCGCCGATTGCAGAAATATGCTTTTTCTTGAGTGTATTGTTCATTGTGACGCCTCCTTGCGGGTATCCTTGCGCGTGGACGCCGCCATCATAATTTTTGCACTGTCGATCTCATCCTTGTTCATTTCAGCAGTGACATGTCCTTCACACATAACATAGACCCGGTCTGAGAGCTGCAAAATCTCCTGAAGCTCTGACGAGATCATAAGGATCGCCTTGCCTTGCTTCGCAAGCTCGCTGATCAGCTTATAGACCTCCGCTTTTGCGCCTACGTCGATGCCGCGTGTGGGCTCGTCGAGGATAAGGATATCCGGCTCGGTCAGCAGCCATTTGGCGATGACTACCTTTTGCTGGTTGCCACCGGAAAGCTCGGACACCGGCTGGTCTGCGTCGCGCATCTTGACCCGCAGATAATCCGAATATTCGCTGACCAGTTTATTTTCTTCCTTTGTATTGATGAACAGACCTTTGCTGATCTCTTTTAAAATGGCAAACGTCATATTCTGCTTGATGCTGAACGGCAGGATAAGACCTGTCTGTGCACGGTCTTCAGAAATCATGGCGATGCCTTTTTTCATGGAGTCGATCGCGCTTTTGATCACTACCTGCTCACCGTTTATTTTGATCGTTCCGGCGATGGCAGGATCGGTACCAAAGATTGCCGAAGCGACTTCGCTGCGTCCCGCGCCTACAAGCCCGGCCATACCGACGATCTCGCCACGGCGCACATTGATGCTGACGTCCTGATATTTGCCCGGATAGGTAAGGTGCTCGGCCTCGAGCAGGACTTCGCCGATCTCTGCCTGCTCCTTTACAATTAGTTCTTTGAACGTACGTCCGACCATCATCTGCACAAGCTTATCCTGGTCGACGTCCTTTTTGAAGCATTCGCCCACAAGCTCTCCGTCACGCAGGACGGTGATCCTGTCGCTGATCTCCATGATCTCCTCAAGACGATGCCCGATAAACACAATGCCTTTCCCCTGCTGTTTGAGCTTTTGCACGATCTGGAAAAGCGTTTTGACTTCGCCGTGGGAAAGCGCTGCAGTCGGCTCGTCCATGATGATCACCTTGGCGTTCTGTGAAAGGGCGCTTGTAATTTCGATCATTTGCTGGTCTGCGATCGTCATGCCGCGCACAGGGTCTTTTGGCCCCATGTTGACCTCCAGAGACGTTAAGAGCTCGGCGGCTTCCTTATATTTTTCCTTCCAGTTGATCGTCAGCTTGCTTTCGCCGCGCGTATGTCCCAGATAAATGTTTTCTGTGACATTCAGATCCTGAAAGGTGAGTGGTTCCTGATGTATGAGCGCCACGCCTGCTGCACGTGCGTCGTGAGGCGTTTTGAATACGACGGGCTGTCCCTCAATGCTGAGTTCTCCCGAAGTGGGGGCATGAACGCCGCTGATGATCTTCATCAGCGTGGACTTTCCTGCTCCGTTTTCGCCGATCAGGGCATGCACTTCGCCCGGATAAATGTTGAAATCAACATCCTTAAGCACAACTACGCCCGAAAACGATTTCACAATATTTTTTGCGCTTATGATCGGATTGGTTGCTTCTGCCATCGATTTATCTCCTTTTCTTTTTTATTGTGATCCTTCTTTCTTACCACATGGATATCCCGCCGTTCACATCGATGCACGCACCCGTCACATATCTTGAAAGGTCTGAAGCGGCGAACAGCGTTGCATCCGCGACTTCCTCGGGAGTGCCGATCCTTTTTAGCGGAACCGAATGCGGGTCGTAGCCAAAATCTGAGGTCATTTCCGTGGCGATGAGCCCGGGTGCGATGCTGTTGACTGTGATGTTATACTCTGCCGCCGCTTTTGCAAGGGATTTTGTGAGATTGAGCAACCCGCCTTTTGATGCGGCATAATCGATACCGATCGTAAGGCCGCCGGATTTACCCGCCTGTGACGCCATGTTGATGATCCTTCCATATCCCTGGTTTTTCATCATTTTGAGCGCTTCACGTGCAAACAGGAACGCTGCGCGAAGATTGACATTCATGGTGAGATCCCAGCTTTGTGTGGTGATATCTTCCATATTGACGATACGTCCGATGCCTGCACAGTTTAACAAAATATCCAGCCTGTCTTGCTTTTTGGCGTATTCTTCAAATACCTGGAGTACTTCCTGTTCGATTACCACATTTGTTTTGAGCGCGACGCATTGCGTATCGTATTTTTGTGTGATTTCGCTTGCCTTTGTGCGTGCCTCGTCGATATTGAGATCGGCAATCATGATAAAGGACGCGCCTTCCTGTGCAAATTTTTTTGCACAGGCGGCTCCGATCCCGCTTGCACCGCCTGTGATGATTGCTGTCTTGCCTTCCAATAATTTCATATAACTCCTCCGTCTTTCGTCAATAAACCCTGTTTATGCAATTGAAAATACAACAACAAAACACCTCTTTTCAAAACAAAATGGTTGACCGCGGCCGTTGGACGCGGGGAAGCATGCGTTTTGGCTATTCCAGATAGAATGCCTCGTGTAAATAATGGATGCCGCTGTCGATCGCGCCGTCAAAATCTGTATCGATCATTTTGGTTGTGATCGCATTCCAGCGCTTGCAGTCTTCGTTGTTATTGACATAATCAAAGGAAGCCTGCGCGTCGTCGCTTTCAAACACATAAATGAACTGACAGCCGTTTTGGAAGATCGAATAGTTGTAAAAGCCCGCATCGTGGTGCGCCTTCATGATCTCCGGCCACGGTTGTGCGTGCATTTTGACATATTCGTCGAGATATTCCGGTTTGATGTTCCAGGTCCAAGCATATTTCATAATTGATTTCCACCCTTTTCAATTTATTGTTTGCTGTTTCCTGTCTTGCTATCTTGAATTTTGTCCGCCATGTATTTTTGTTAACTGTCAACAATTTTGGAATGTACGCATAACGTATTGCCATTTTTTGGCATTGTTCAGGTTTTTCAATTTTCAATTTGTTATTTTGGGGTTAAAACTGATTACTGTTTATTGTTAACAATAATTATACGTTGCGTATTTGAAAAAAGCAAGCCTATTTGGAAAGTTTTATTTTTCACAAAGAAGCGGGAAAATTTCCATATGAACCATTCATTTGTTTGATCAGCACTTTACTGTCTTTTGTTGACAATTCACATATTGTGCACTAAACTAAATTTAAGATGCAAAATTCAAGAAAAGTGGATTATAACTATGATAAATAATTTAAAAACAAATCTTGCCCAGCGGATATCTGACATTTTGCGTCAGGAGATTTTGGGAAATGAAATCAACGAAGGAGATCGTTTTAACGAGACTGAGCTCGCCACACGCTTTGGAGTGAGCCGCGGGCCGATCCGTGAGGCGCTGCGCCTTTTGGAGATGGAAGGGCTTGTGATGACGCCTTCCAACGGACGTTCGATCGCCACGGGCTTCACACCTTCGGATATCGACGGGTATTATGATCTGCGTTATTTTATAGAATCGGAATCCATTAAAAAAATATTATCGAAACCTGCAGACGACGAATATTGGGCATGGATCAAGGAAATGGAGCGGCTTCTCGATCAGTCACGCGTGCATCTGGAGCTGAATAACGAAGGCGTCTTTACAGACCTTGACGGCGAGTTTCACCGCGCAATCATCATGCAGGCGAATTTTAAGGTCTACATCCATGTATGGAAGATCACCAATAACCTGAGCCGGAGCATTATGGAAATGAACCGCACCTATATTATGCAGCAGCAGCTGCATAACCTGCGCAAAACATTTACATTCCATGACAATATATTGATGGGGCTTAAAAACCGCGACCTTGATTTTACCTTGACAAACTTGCGTGCGCACGTGGAAAAGGGCGTGGAAACCTACCTTACGATCATCAAGCATTTATCCGACCTCAAAGCCAAGCAGGGCGGACAATGATCATCATACAAACTACTGTATAAAGCAAAAATCCGCCTGTTAAGCGGGTTTTTTAATGGTGCGAGTATTCATAAGGGCAAACTCAAAAGCAGCTATATAATTAAGTTTTATGGCACAAACATATGATTACTACGACATCTTTACAAAGACACAAGAGATAAATAGGAATTTACGCTTTCAAACGAAAACTATGTGAATAAGCGCTTAACTTAAGAGATCGCTCAAGCGAATGATTTTACTACCTTTACTTTCATAGTAACGCAGCATTTCGTCAATTTTCCTTTTATCATAACTGGTGATGCAATCTGACAGGACATTAACCCCATAATCTGCTTTACGCAAGTTGTAGCAAGTTGATTTAACGCAAGCGACAGCATCTGCTCCTGCTATGTAAAAATCACATATTTCGTTTTTACCAATAAAGTCTGCAAACTCCTCGCTGGTCAACGCATTTCCTTTGTATTTTGTGAAAATATTTTTTGACGCTATTTTCATATCAGAAACTAATTCAGCCCCATGGGTATCGGTCTTAAAGGTCCTCGTGCCAGTCGATAAATTTTCATGCCTTATATAAACGACATGAATGTCATTTTTGACTGCCCAATCAATCGACGTATTGATCTTATCAATTATTTCCTTGTAATTCTTTGTTATGTCATTTTGAATGTCTATTACGACTAAAGCCGCTTTTTTCATTTTTATTCCTCACTAAATTCCAATTTATCACCTATATAAAAAGGGTAAGCACCGTATCATTATATTATAAAATAGAAATCGCTCCAATGGAACGATTTCTCAATTCCTATTGAAGCGATTTTGGTGCGGTAGATGGGACTTGAACCCATACGTCATGGACACACGCCCCTCAAACGTGCCTGTCTGCCGATTCCAGCACTACCGCATGAATAATGAATCAGCAAGAAATATTATAATATACATCAAATGCTAAGTCAAGTATTCCAAAAGAAAAAGAACAGCGTTATCGCGCCGTTCTTTTTTATCCTATTTCTTTTTGTGACGCGCTGCACGCGAGCCGACCTTAGGGGCATTCGGATCACGCGGAGGTTCGTTCTTGATCGCCTCCTGAGAAAGCGGCACACGGTTTTGGTAAGGTTCTGTCTTCTCGACTCTTTCAGAAATGTCCGCCGTGCTTTTCCTGTAACCTTTTGGTTGTTGTGTATAGCGGCTGACGTCGGACAAGTCATAGCCCTTTGGCTGCTGCGTATAGCGGCTGATATCCGAAGGGTTGTATCCGCCGGCCTGTGTGGCGTTGTCCTGTGCCTGATGGCCTTCCGGCTGCTGGGTGTAACGGCTGACGTCGGATAGATCGTAGCCATTCGGCTGTTGGGTATAGCGGCTGATGTCCGCCTGATAACGGTCGTTAAAGTCCTCAGCGCTTGTTTTGGGCGCCTCGGGCACGGGGTCGGGCGTTGATCCGACGTTATCGTCCGGCAGCGACGGTTTGTTCCCCTTACCGCCTTTGTTTTTCTTGCTGCGACTCTTTAAGAGCAGGATGACGATGATAACAACGGCAATGATGACAGCCGCTCCGAGCACATAAAATACAAAATTCGGATCATTATAATACGCATTTTGTATATTGTTGCCAAGATTCGAGAAAAACGCACCTATCGCCGCAAAACCGGTCGGCTCCGGCGTGGGGGTGGGCATGGGCTCGGGCGTCACAACAACGGCAGCCGTCGGCTGAGGCGTTGGCACGGGCGTAGGCTCTACAGAAGGACTTGCCACTGCCGCAGCACTTGTGAACTGTAGCGAATTCAAAGGAACCATCGCCTGATTCAAGAAAGTGTCGGCCTCATCATTTTTGTAAAGCGAAGTAATAGAGAAGTTTGTGTTGTTTTGCGCGATCATGTAAATTTTTGTGGTATAACCATTGTCTTCTGCAAGCCGGCCTGTCAGTACGATCGCTGTTTTACCGTTCAGCTGTTCGACCGTATGCGGATCGAACACATAGTCTTCGCCATACTCGGCTTGCTTTTGTGCGACGATAGCAGCTATCTGCTCGTCGTTCAGCATGGAAAAGTCGGTCACGCTGAGCGCACCTTCGACAGGCGCAGACGCAGCAGGGTCTTCTGTAGGTGTTGCTGCGGCGCCGGACGCGCCGGAGACGGCAAGCGGCGTTTCCGTAATATCGAGGGAATAGGAGAGTGCGTTATCCGTTTGTGTTGCATAAGAAGCAATGAGCAATGCAAGGCTATCGTCCTTATCCTTTATTGATTCCAGCAGCTCCGGCGACATGTTCGTCCCGCCGGGTGTATAATAATATGTGCCTGCTTCCTCTGGTATCTCTATGCTGAAATCCCCTGCGGGATCGCTATAGGGAAGCGCAAACGCGCACACCGGAACCATCAGTATCATCACAAGCGCTATCAATATAGCAATTTTTTTCAAAGCAGTGCCTCCTTAACGGCTGGGTAAACCAAATGATCTGTTCTTTATTATAATATAATGAATCCTTGTTTTCAATCGGTCAGGTTTTTTTTCTGCTTCGTTTTTCATATTGTAAGAATTTGTCGTCGAAATCCTTTGTCTGAGAAACGATCACGCCCGACAATACAAGCAGGCAGATAAGATTGGGGATCGCCATGAGACCGTTTGCCGTGTCGGAAAAATCCCATACAATCTCAAGCGTTGTGATTGCGCCAACGAAAACGGCACAGGCGAACAGCGCCCGGTAGATATACTTTGCTTTCATGGACGGGATCAGGAACTCGAGGCTCTTTTCGCCGTAATAGCTCCAGCCGAGTATGGTGGAGAAGGCAAAAAGAATCAGCCCGATGGTCACGATCACGCTACCCAAAGAACCGAGAGTGCTGTCAAAGGCAAGGATAGTGAGCGAAGCGCCTGTAACGAGGCTGCCGTCCGCGGCAAGCGTACCAAGTACGCCTGAGCAGGCGATGGCAAGGCCTGTCAGTGTGCATACGATGATCGTATCGAAAAATGTGCCCGTCATATTGATGTAACCTTGCCGACAGGGATGGTCTGTTTTGGCTGCCGCTGCAGCAATGGGGGCGCTTCCAAGGCCGGCTTCGTTGGAGAACACGCCGCGTGCAACGCCAAAGCGCAGCGCTGTTGCAAAGGTGAACCCAGCGACGCCACCGAGAATAGATCGCGATGAAAACGCACTTTCCATGATCTGTCCGAGGCCTGTGGGCAGATTGCCGACGTTCGCAATGATGATGATCAGGCAGCCGACTGCATAAAATACCGCCATAAAAGGAACGATCTTAGATGAGACGTTGCCGATGGACTTGATGCCGCCCAGCAGTACAATACCGACGAGGACGGCGATCACAATGCCAGTGATCCATGTGGGGATGGAAAAAGTGTTGAGAACCGCCTCGGAGATCGAATTGATCTGTGTCAGGTTGCCGATGCCAAAGGAGGCGATGACGGCAAATACCGCAAACGCAATGGAAAGGATCGTACCTAGCCACCTGACCTTGAAGCCGTTTTTGATGGAAAACATGGGGCCGCCGGACATTTCGCCTTTGGAGTTCTTTTCGCGGTAAAATACGGCAAGCACGGATTCACCATATTTGGTGGCAAGTCCGAAGATGGCGGATATCCACATCCAGAAAAGGGCGCCGGGGCCGCCTAGTGTCATCGCTGTCGCGACACCGACGATATTGCCCGTACCGATCGTCGCGGCAAGGGCTGTCATCAGGGACTGGAACGGCGAAATATCGCCCGCGTCCGTATTGTCAGATTTTTTCATACTATGCTTGGAAAACACCTGACAAAGCGCATAGCCCAGATTCCGTAACGGACGGAACTTCAGGCGGATCATCAAAAAAACGCCTGTCCCGACAAGCAGAATGAGCATAACGGGCCCCCAAACGAAATCGTTGATGTTCTTGAGAACTTCAGAAAATATCATAAACATACCCCTGTATATGAATTTTTTGACTTGAATATGGTTTTATTTTACCTAAAAGGCTTTTTTCTGTCAATTTTGCCGCCTTGACAGGGATATGGTGGTGCGGTATGATAAATACAAAGTGAATGTAGTCTTCGGGGCAGGGTGTAAATCCCTACCGGCAGTATAGCCTGCGAACTCCTTCATAGGAGCCGATACGGTGGAATTCCGTAGCCGACAGTTAAAGTCTGGATGAGAGAAGAAAAAATATTGTTTTCAATATGATTTCCGGGGATGCTTGCATTCGCGGAAATTTTTTATTGGAGGTCATTATAATGATGCAAACACTGGAAAACAAAAGTAAACCCAAACTGACCACACGCAATATCACGTCGCTCGCGATCATGGCAGCCCTTTCGATCGTGCTCGTGTACATGGTGCGGATCCCGATGTTCCTGCCATTTCTGGAATACGATCCGGCGGACATCCCGATCTTCATTACCGCCTTTGCGTTCGGGCCTGTTGCCGGGCTCATTCTGACGGTCATCGTGTCCGTGCTACAGGGGCTTACGGTGAGCGCTTCGTCAGGCATTATCGGAATCGTAATGCACATTTTGGCGACAGGATCGTTCGTCCTGGTTGCGGGCAACATCTATAGGCGCAGCAAAACGAGAAAGAACGCTATTGTGGCGCTGATAACAGGCGTTGGCGTGTGGACAGTAATGATGATATTGTGGAATATTATTATTACACCGATATTTATGAACGTTCCACGAGAGCAGGTACTGACGTTGATCGTACCGGCGATCCTGCCCTTTAATCTGGTAAAGGCGGGCATCAACGCAACGATCACTTTTGTGCTGTACAAGTCCGTCGGGAAGCTGTTTTGCGTACCGGAGACCCCGGCAGTAAAGAACAAACGATGTACGAGAGAAGCGTAAACGCGCACAGCTGAAAAATTCTGATTGGAGGCCTTATTATGGAAACACTTGCACAAAATGCAACACAAAAGAGGAAAATCACAAAAGCACAGTACATTACGCGCGTGGCGATTCTTGCGGCAGTGGCGTTTGTACTGATGTATGTAGAACTGCCGCTCCCGTTCATCCCGCCGTGGCTGAAGCTGGACTTCTCAGAAATACCGGTTCTTTTAGGAGCGTTTGCCTTAGGCCCCGTTGCCGGCATCATTATTCAGGGCATTAAATGCCTGCTTTTTTTGTTGGTCAGGGGCAGCATGTCGGGCGGCGTAGGCGAGCTTGCCAATTTTCTGATCGGTGTGGCGTTCGTCGTAGTTGCAGCGATCATATACAAAAAGAAGCACAACTTCAAATTTGCCATCATCGGTACGCTGGTAGGGATACTGACTGCGGTGGTCGTGGCGGGCGTCCTCAATTATTATGTACTGATCCCGTTTTATGCCAACACCGGCCTCATGCCGATGGAAGCGATCATTGCAGCAAGCAGCGCGATCAATCCGGCGGCAGATTCGCTTCTCGGCTATGTATTGATCTTTGCAATGCCGCTCACAGCTACCAAGCTCGCGATCGATGCGGTGGTCGTATTCCTGCTCTACAAGAAATTAGCGCGCTTCTTGCATAATTAGCGTTTTTACTATATTATATAACATGAGTATTTTGATATATAATATAAGGAATGAAACGCGTTCATGCAGGAGTTCTTAAGCGATAACGAACAAATGACAAAAGATTTTGCAAAAAAGCTGGCTTCCCGTTTGGTAAAAGGCAGCTTTCTTGCCGTTTATGGAGATTTGGGCGCTGGAAAGACGGCATTTGTGAAGGGGCTTGCGCAAGGGATCGGCGTAACAGAGCCGGTCGTGAGCCCGACGTTCACGATCTTGCGTGCCTACGAAAGCGGGAAATTGCCGCTTTACCATTTTGATGTATACCGCATTGGAGACGAGGACGAACTTTTGGAGGTCGGCTTTGACGAATATGCGACGGGCGACGGCGTGTGCGTATGCGAATGGGCGGATTTGATCCCTAATGCGCTGCCGAAGGAAAGACTGGACGTCAAAATAGAGCGAATGGGCGATACGCAGCGAAAGATCACAGTTGAAGAGGCGGGCGTATGAATATACTGGGTATGGATACCACAGGCACGACGCTCAGTGTTGCATTGAGCGAAGACGAAGCGTTGCTTTCAGAAATCTATATCGACAGCGGGAAAAAGCATTCACAGACCCTGATGGCCGCGGTGGACGATGTGCTGCGTTTGTCGGGCAAGGATATCTCGGATGTCGACGTGTTTGCGGTGTGCGTGGGGCCGGGGTCTTTTACGGGGATACGCATCGGCGTGGCTGCCTGCGCGGCGATGGCGCACGCGGCAGGAAAGCCTGTTGCGGCCGTGAGTACGCTTGACGCGCTGATGGAAAATGCGCCGAAGGACGGAAGCATCGTGTGCGCAGTGATGGATGCGCGCAGGGAAGAGGTCTATACTGCGGCAAAGCAGGGCGCGCAAACAGTCGTTGAGGAATGCGCGCTGCCGCTTAAGGAATTGGTAACAAAGCTGCTGCCGGGCGAAACGGTAGTCTTTGTGGGCGATGCGGCGCTCAAGTTTGAAGATAAGATACGCGGGTATAATCCGCACAGCGTCTTTTTGCCGCCACAGTTTATCATGCAGCGCGCGTCATCTGTATGTGCGCTTGCTTACAGGCAGGCACAAAACGATGCACTTTTGGCCTATGATGAGCTTTGTCCGCGATATCTGCGGGAAAGCCAGGCGGAAAGATTGAGGAAAGAAAGTATTGGAAAGTAACGATATATCGATACGCAGAGCGCAGATCGGGGATTTAGAGCAGATCCATTACTGCGAAAATACGAGCTTTGAGTTTCCGTGGTCGTACGCGATGCTGTACGATGATATTATTGAGAATGAAAACACGGTGTATCTTGTGGTAGAGCTTAAGGGGCAGATCATCGGTTATGGCGGAATGTGGATCATCTTTGACGAGGCACATATCACGAACGTTTGTATTTTGCCGGAGTACCGCGGCAAGGGATATGCCTATTCGCTCATGCGTGAATTGATCGAGGTAGCAAAGGAGCACGACGCAGACGCGATGTCCCTTGAAGTGCGTGTCTCTAACAAGGCTGCGCTCAGGCTTTATAAGAAATGCGGATTTACCATCCACGGCATCCGCAAGCGGTATTATTCCAACAACGGCGAGGACGCGTACGTCATGTGGACGGAACGCGGGCCGGGATTGGAGGGCTACTGAGATGTTTGCAACGGTGGACGGGCTAAAGGTGCACTACGAGATCGAAGGAACGGGCAAGGACATTTTGCTGCTGCATGGATGGGGTGCGCGTATCGAGAGTTTTGCGCCGGTCATCAATTCCTTAAAAACACGCAGGCGCGTGATCGCGCTGGATTTTCCGGGCTTTGGGCAAAGCGAAGTGCCGCAGCAGGAAATGACAATCTATGATTATGCGGAGTTGACCGCGAAATGGATGCGTGAGATAGGCCTTGCGAAAACGGATATCATCTGTCATTCGTTTGGCGGGCGTGTGACGATGCTGCTTGCGTCGAAATATCCGGAGCTGATCGGCAAGATCGCTTTTGTGGATGCGGCAGGTGTGAAGCCTAAGCGCGGCGCGAAGTATTATGCAAAGGTGTATACCTATAAGCTGTGTAAGAAGATTGCTAAAAAACCGGGCATGAAGAATGCGGCGATGTTTTTTGGCGTAGATGTGGAAAAGCGTATACAAAACGCGGGCAGCAGCGACTATAAAAATCTGCCGGATTGTATGAAGAAAACCTTCGTCAATGTGGTGAACGAAGACCTGACGCCATACTTGAAGGATATCAAATCGCCTTCCCTGCTTATATACGGGGAGAACGATACGGATACGCCGCTTTATATGGCGCAGACGATGGAAAAAGAGATCGCGGATGCAGGGCTGGTGGTGTTAAAGGATGCGGGCCACTTCTCGTACCTCGATCAATTTCCGCAGTTTATGGCGGTCATCAACAGTTTTTTTAAGGAATAACGGGGTAACGTAGATGGATGCAAATTTTATGACATGGTTCGTCATTTCTACATATGTGGTGCTTGGTTCGGTCATCGCCGGAGCTGTACTATCCATGCTGGCACAGCTGAAATACATCCATATTATGCAGTTGGAGAGCTATCAGAACGAAGGATTCTCTAACCGCCTGAAGGAAAACCGCAGGAAGCTTTTACTGCCGCCGATGCTGCTTGGATGGATCACGGTGGTGGGTTATTTCTTCTGGTCGCTGCTTGCAACGTCGGGCGCACTGAACATAGGCTTTTTGATCGCGTGTCTCGCGTGCTACGGGCTGGCGTTTGTGTTAACGATCTTGTATATCATCAAATCGCGCAAGGGGGAAGCGAAAAAGCCGCTGGTATTTACCGCGCGGGTAAAGCGCCTGCTTGTTTGCCAGATCGTTCTATACGCGGCATTTTATTGCGTGATCATGTTTGTGCCTTACGTGAATTTTTTCCTGCCGCCGTTCGGATACCTGATCTTTATGGTCCTCGTGCCGTTTATGACGCCGTTTGCGAATAAGATCATGACGCCGGTGGAAAACAGCGCAAAGAATAAATTTTTGAATGAAGCAAAACAGAAAATCGATGCAAGGAATGATCTGATTAAGATCGGCATCACGGGAAGTTATGGCAAGACGAGCGTTAAATTCATTTTAGGGACGATCCTAAAGCAGAAGTATGATACGCTGGTGCCGCCGCAGAGCTACAATACGCCGATGGGGTTGACGCGCGTGATCCGTGAGCAGATGACGGACAACAACGAAGTGTTTATCGCGGAGATGGGCGCGCGCCATGTGGGAGACATTGCGGAGCTTGTCGACCTTGTGCATCCGCAGATGGGCATCTTGACTTCGATCGGGCCGCAGCATCTGGAAACGTTCTATAACATCGAAAATATTGTCAAAACAAAATATGAGCTGATCGCGGGGCTGCCCAAGGATACGGGCACTGCGTTTTTCAATGGCGACAACGAATACTGCCGCGCGCTTTATGAGCCTACGGAGATACACAGGAAAATATTGTATGCGATGGATTATGAAGGGGAAGCGGACGTCCGCGCGAAGGATATCGTGTTTTCCGCGCAGGGCAGCACGTTTACGATCGAATACGCGCAGGGGGAATTTACCTGCACGACAAAGCTCTTAGGGCGGCATAACATCTTAAATATTTGTGGATGTATCGCGATCGCGCTGGAGCTTGGTTTGAGCGTAGAGCAGATACAGCAGGGCGTGCAGCAGGCGCCGCCTGTGGAGCATAGGCTGCAGATCGTGCCCACGAACAATGGAATCACGGTGATTGACGATGCGTTCAACGCCAATCCGGCGGGAACGCGCGCTGCGCTTGAAGTGTTGCAGTGTTTTGAGGGACAGAAGTTTGTGGTAACGCCGGGGCTGGTAGAGCTCGGGGAGCGCGAAGCGCAGGAAAACTACGAATTCGGCGAGGCGATGGCAGAGGTTGCGACGTATGTGTTCCTGATCGGCCCCAAGCATACGAAGCCCATTTATGAAGGACTTGTGCGCAGCGGGTTTGAAAAAGACAACATATACGTGGCGAAGACATTGGGTGAAGCGACGAACGTGATGGGACACCTGACAAAGCCGGGCGATGTGATTTTGTTTGAAAATGACCTGCCCGACCATTATAATGAATAGGGAGCGTCGTCCGAACCTATGGTTCGGCTAACGACGGCCCGGCAAGGGATGTCCATGAGCGCAAGCCGTAGGCGACGCGAGAATGGGAACAGCCTACTGCCCAGAGTGCTACGCGAGTACGTTGTGTTAGGCGTTCATGACAGGCACGGTAACTATATGAAGCATCAAATTTACTGAGAGGGAATCAATATATGAAGAAAAGCATGGCGGTGTTTTTTGGAGGCAGAAGCGTAGAGCATGACGTTTCCATCATCACCGGAAATCAGATCATTGAAAATGCGGACAAGGAAAAGTATGATGTATTTCCCGTATATATTTCGCGCAGCGGGCAGTGGTTCTGCGGCGACGTTCTACGGGACACGCAGTATTATAAGGATTTTGACCCGAACGACAAAAAACTGACCAAGGTCTATCTGGAGCCGCACCCGACCAAAGAGTTGAAATACGCGACCAAGTTTGGGACAAAGGTATTTGCGGAGATAGACGTGGCGATGCTCGCTATGCACGGCATGCACGGCGAGGACGGCACGCTGCAGGGCTTGATGGAGCTTGCGGACATCCCGTATTCCAGTGCGGGCGTGACGGGCAGTGCGACGGGCATGGATAAGATCGTCATGAAATGCGCTTTTAAGGGCGCGGGACTGCCTGTTCTTCCGGCGGTACATTTCGAGCGCAGCGCATTTCGCGCCGATGCACAGGCTGTGATCAAAAAAACGGAAGAAGAGATCGGGTATCCGGTGTTTGTGAAGCCCGCGAACCTCGGTTCTTCCATTGGCATCTCCAAAGCGGCGAACGCGCAGGAACTTGAGAATGCTTTTGAAATAGCGTTTTCTTATGATCGGCGCGTGCTTGCAGAGCATGCAGTAGAAAATCTGGTAGAGATCAACAGCGCGGTGCTCGGCTATGGCGGCGATGTGCAGGTGAGCCTTCTCGAGCAGCCGATTTCGTGGCAGGGATTTCTGAACTTTGAAGAAAAATATCTGCGTAGCGAGGGCGCTTCGAAAGGGATGAAATCGCTCGCGCGCCAGATTCCGGCCCCCATTGAAAAGGAGCAGACAGACAAGATCGTGCAAATGTCGAAAGAAGTCTTTACAACGCTCGACCTAAAGGGCGTGGTGCGTATTGATTACATCATCGATAAGGACACGAACGAAGTCTATGTGAACGAAGTCAACACGATCCCCGGGTCTTTCGCATATTATTTGTACGAGCCGATGGGCATTTCTTTCAAACAGCTCATCGACGAATGCGTGAACTGCGCAGAAATGCAGATGCGCGACAAGCGTGACAACAGCTATGCGTTCGATTCCAATATACTGGACAAGATGAAACAGGGCGGACTAAAAGGGATCAAAAAATAAGCCGCCGCAAAAAACAGGAGGAAAATACGATGCAGAAAATCAAAATGGCTGTGCCTCTCGTGGAGATGGACGGCGACGAAATGACGAGAATCATCTGGGACATGATCAAAAAGAACTTATTGCTCCCATACATCGACCTGAATATTGAATATTACGATCTTGGCCTTCCCTACAGGGACGAGACGGACGACAAAGTGACATATGACGCGGCGCATGCGATCAAGAAATACGGCGTGGGCGTGAAATGCGCAACCATTACGCCCAACGCACAGCGTGTGGACGAATACAAATTAAAGGAAATGTATAAGAGCCCCAATGGAACGGTACGTGCGATCCTCGATGGAACGGTGTTCCGCGCGCCCATCGTCGTGGATGGCATTTCTCCTTCTGTGAAAACATGGAAAAAGCCCATCACCATTGCGCGTCACGCATATGGCGACGTTTACCGCAACACAGAATACCGCGTGCCGGCGCATACAAAGTTTGAAATGGTATTTGAGACAGACGGCAAGGAAACAAGACTGCCCGTGTTTGAATATGAGGGCGGCGGCGTTGCGCAGGGCATGTACAACACAGATGAATCCATTGGCAGCTTTGCACGCAGCTGCTTCAACTACGCGATCGACACCAAGCAGGATCTGTGGTTCGCGACGAAGGATACGATCTCCAAAATATACGACCATACGTTCAAGGATATTTTTCAGGAGATCTATGACAATGAGTACAAAGAAAAATTCGAAGCATTGAACATCGAATATTTCTATACGCTGATCGACGATGCGGTCGCGCGCGTGATCCGCTCGGAAGGCGGCTATATCTGGGCGTGCAAAAACTATGACGGCGATGTGATGAGCGACATGGTGGCGACGGCGTTCGGAAGCCTTGCTATGATGACGTCCGTGCTTGTTTCGCCGGATGGCAACTTTGAATATGAAGCGGCGCACGGCACAGTGACGCGCCACTATTATAAGCACCTTGACGGAGAAGAAACGTCCACAAACTCTATGGCGACGATCTTTGCATGGTCGGGCGCGCTCAAAAAACGTGGCGAGCTTGACGGCAACAAAGAACTTATGGACTTTGGCAACGCGCTGGAACGCGCTTCCATCCGTACGATCGAAGAAGGCGTGATGACAAAAGATTTAGCGCTTTTGTGGGAGAAGCCGGAAAAGAAAGTGGTCGATACAGAGGGTTTCATCAAAGAAGTAGCCAAGAGGCTGGATGAGGAATTAAGGGGATAGATTGCGATGAAATTATACGAGCAATGGCAGCAGCTTGCACAGATGGCGCAGACGCCGCAGCAGCAACAGGAGTTTTGGGATGACTATTTTGCGGCGGAAACGGAAGTATATAAAACGATACTGGCGGATACGGGCGTAACCTATGAGGGGACGCTTAAAGAAGTTGCAGACAAATTCGAAATGGATCCGGTCGTTTTCTGCGGTTTTATGGACGGGATCAACACCAGCCTGAAAAAGGAGATCGACGTTGAAAAGCTGGAGGCGGATTCCCCCGTCAAGCTGGATATTGATTTTGAAAAACTTTTCTATAATATGAATGATGCGAAGGCAAAGTGGTTATATACACTAGAGGAATGGGACGGCGTGCTTTCGCAGGAAAAGCGCGACGATATCACGCGCGAGTGGCGCAAGGCAGGACAGGCGACAAGCGAGAAAACAGCGGGCAGGAACGACCCATGCCCGTGCGGAAGCGGTAAAAAATATAAGAAGTGTTGCGGGAAATAAGAAGCATATGCCGAACAGCCCGCACGAAAAGGAGCGTACGATGAAATATTTTAAAGTACCGGATGCGAACCTTGAAGTATCCAATGTTGTGATGGGCTGTATGCACTTGACAGAGCTTTCAAAGGCGGATGCGCGTACGTTGATCGAGACAGCGTTAGAGCAAGGCGTCAATTTCTTTGACCATGCCGATATGTATGACTGCGGCAAATGCGAAGTACTGTTTGCGGATGCGATCGAGATGAACGACGACAAACGCGAACGGATGATCCTCCAGAGCAAATGCGGCATTGTAAAATGCGATGGCGACGGAGCCTATTATGATTTTTCCAGAAGTCATATTTTGGAATCGGTCAAAGGCAGCCTTAAGCGTTTAAAGACTGACTATCTGGATGTGCTATTGCTGCACAGACCGGATGCGCTGATGGAGCCGGACGAGATCGCAGAAGCGTTTGAATATCTACACTCTCAGGGTATGGTGCGCTATTTTGGCGTTTCGAATCAAAACCCGATGCAAATGCAGTTGATCCAGAAATCAGTGAAGCAAAAACTTGTTTTTAATCAGCTTCAGCTGAGTATCGTGCATACGCCGCTGATCGACGCGGGCATGTCCGTCAACATGAAGCTTGACCAGAGTATTGACAGGGATGGGAACATCCTTGAGTATTGCAGATTAAACGATGTTACGGTGCAGGCGTGGTCACCGTTCCAGAAGGGGTTCTTTGAAGGGCCGTTTTTGGGGGATATGGAAAACTATGCGCAATTAAATCAAGTCATTGACCGCCTAGCGGAAAAGTACAGCGTGAAGAATACGGCGATTGCTGTTGCATGGATCACGCGCCATCCGGCGAACATGCAGGTCATCACGGGGACGACAAAGCCCGGACGCCTTGCGGATTGCTGCAGCGGGTCGCAGGTGCCGCTGACAAAACAGGAATGGTACGAGTTGTACAAAGCGGCAGGAAACATGATTCCGTAAAGTGAAATGAAAAAGACTTCGTTCTTTAGTACGAAGCCTTTTTTGATGCAAAAAATTTAAGTTGTAAAATAATCATGTACAAAATTGCGTTTTTATTTTAGGTGGGATATAATAGGATACAATACAAGAATAGTCTGGTAACCGATGTATGCTTTCTGAACGCTGCATGGACGGCGAAGGGAAGGCGACGATGGTGAGGCCGGAAGAAATGGATCGGGCTTTTGAATCTTACGATTTCCCGTAAAAAAATACATGCCATATTTGCTTGCGTGATCGCACTGCTTCTTTTGGCTTTTGCTTTTTTGCCGGTGACCGCGCATGCACAGGAGGAAAAGAATGTCGTGCGGGTTGCATATCCGATACAATATGGGCTAACGGAGATAGACGGAGAGGGGAATTACAGCGGATATACCTACGAATACCTGCAAGAGATCGCCCAATATACCGGTTGGAATGTTGAACTGGTACAATTTGAGGGAGATATCAATGCGCAGCTGAGCAGTGCACTTGAAGCAGTACAAAACGGCGAAGTGGATTTGATGGGCGGAACGGTATACAATGAGGAACTTGCGAAAACATATGATTATCCAAGCTATAGCTATGGAACGGCATATACGACGTTAAACGTACTGGAAGAAAATACAAAAATCAATGAGACAAACCTAAAGACACTGGATGATATACGGATCGCTGTGTATGAGAAGGCGACTGTCAGAAATGGTGAGCTGGGACAGTGTTGCGAGGCAAA
>NZ_JAYFPU010000211.1:0-3871 GCF_034927525.1 Christensenella sp. | reverse complement strand
CATCGCTGCCAGCAAAGCCGTCAAGCGCTGCTGCCCATCAATGACCAAATCATCTGGTTCCTTGTACATTTTCTTGTTCTTACCGATTTGTGCCGCATTCCCGTATTCAAGCGGCGATTTCCACAGCATGATATACCCGATTGGAAACCCCTTGAGCATTGAATCCAGAAGATCACGCACCTTGCTATCCTTCCAGACAAAAGGTCGCTGCAAATCCGGCAAACCGATTCGTCCGTTTTTAACATCAGAAAGCAAATCCGCCACCTTACTTGGAATGTTAGCAAACAATTCTTTTCCCATAGATCCTCCTGATCATCGGTATTCTGTGCCTCCACCACTACCGCAAAATCCCACTTCGTCGCCTCCGACTCGTGTTGTTATTTTTGCTTGAAATTTGCTAGAGGCTATAGTACAAAGGGGGTCGCGATTTGCGACCCCCTTTTGACTTCATTTTCATATTGTCAATGCCGTACCGCCCGGGGACGGATCTAAAGCTTGTTTTCTTCCTTAATCTCCAGGATACGTTCTGGAGGAAGCTCGGTCATATCGGCGATGAGCGTCGTATCGAAGCCGGCGCAGAGCATTTTTTTGACGAGGAGCTCCTTTTCTTCCAACTTACCTTTCTGTTCGCCGATTTTCAACCCCCTCTGTTCGCCAATGCGGATGCCTTCTTGCTGGTACTCTTTTTTAAAGAGATTCATGGTTTTAACTTCATCATATTCGCTCATTAACATTTCTGTCACCTCCGATCGGTGTTGTTTTAGAATTTGGGCCAGGATGTCTTTCTCAATGCACTGTGTGACGGCATAATCAATGGCCGCTTCGATGGGGAGTTCCCGTTGATACTCCTTAACCAGTGCCACGAAGTAGGCGTATTCCCACAGGGGGCGGCAGTCCTCCATGAGGGCCTTGTTGTGCTCAAGGTTGATGTTGAGCATGGTGGCCGTCCACTCGTAGGCACCTGCCGTATCCAGGGGCTTGATGAATAAATCCGAGAGCTTCAGCTCATGGCTATCCGGCGCGCTGCGGTCCCCATTATAAAAAACGATGTACCGAGGCGTGGGGATGGTCACGGGGGTGCTGCTGTAGATATTCTGATCGTGGGTGTCAACGTAGCCCTTGTACATGGCACTGTAATAGAAGAGTCCACGCAGGGGCATGTTGGGATTCTCGGTGCTCTGGTGCTCGTAGAGATTGAGATAGTCTTCTATGAGGAAAGAGACGTCCGTTAACGTGTCCACAATCTACAAAAATTCCTTTATTTAAAAAGAAGTAGGAATTTTCGTATATTGCGAACCATCAGTCACCGGCTGCTATTCGCTAACGCTCATAAGACAGCAGCCTACATCTTTACTTCGTAAAGCTGGACGCGATGGCCCTTCCGCCCCAAAGATGAACCGAAAGAGCCGGTCCTTGTATTTTTTGTTGACCTTCGTTTCCACTCGTCGAATCGCCTCCCCTGCTTTTGATGGGTTTAGTATATCATTTTTTCTTGAAATTTGCTAGAGGCTATAGTACAAAGGGGGTCGCGATTTGCGACCTCCTTTTGGGCTTTATTTCTGTGTTGCCGCCACCATCGCCTGGTAGCGCTTCATCAGAGCTGCGACACACCGGCTTTCGGTCATGCCTTTGACGGTGAAGCCGTAGGCAGCCATGACGGTGCGGTCGTTGGCCTGGTGGGCTTTTCACAGTTTCTCTTCGCTCAAATCGTTCTTCCGTGTTTTCATGCGAATTCCCTTCATAATTTCTTATGGTTAGTAATCCCGTTTACATGGTTGGGCAATCGGACTCCCGTTCCATTTTCTTCTGAATAAAATCCTCTTCTCCATAACGTGGAATTGTCATTTCCGCTAGATGTTCTTCTAAAATTACATCCCTTAATAATTCAAAATAGACTTTTTGTAGTTCATATTCTGACAACTTAACTGCTTGTTCGCTGGACACTTCATCTTCATAATTCTGGCTGATTGCAGTATTCAGTAACGATATAGCTTCCAGAAGTTCCTCTGTAGGCTCCACATTATTGTCCTTGAAATCATCTGTTTCGCCGTACTTCTCGTCATAAAACTGCTGGTAATCTAAACACTGAAGTGCCAACTCAAGATGTTCTTTCTTTATTTTTACTTCTGCTTTTTCAATGTAATTGATAGGATGATTTTTACGATAGACATTTTCTGCGCACTCACGCAGGCCACTAATAAATCGAGGAAAATTAGCCGATGTAACCAGATACCTCAATGTAGCCCCGATTTCTTTTATTTGATAACACCCGAAGCAGATGCTTTTTCCATATGATATATTCTGCAGAGCTTTGCCTGTTTCTTCATCAATACCTAAGCATTGGCATGCTTTTTCTATTTCAAATGTTTCAAAATCTGTTTCACCAGTTAGGTATCCAACTGTCACCCCAAAAAATCCTGCAATATTCAGCATGTTTTCATACGACGGAAAACCGATTTCTTTACTAACTCCGTTCTTTTGGATTGCATTTCCTACACGTAACCATCGGCTAACATTGGCCTGTGTTCCACGACCATATCGACTCTTATACTCTTTAAGAAATGTTTCCTGTGTATATCCATTTTCTTTCATTAGCTGGTTGAGTCTGTCGCACCAAATCTTTGCTCGACTCCGCAACATATTATTCATAGTATATTTCTCCTAATAAATTCACTCTATCTACATCGCCTGTATATTGCTGGTAGTATTTACATTTCCTACAGTATCCGATAAAATAGATACTGTCAAGAAGCAGTTGAATGCTTCTATGCCATGGTGCATACATAGAACAAAAATATATCAGGAGATTTTCCCATGAACAATAACAATTCTATTCCTACCACTACAGACAACGACAATTTAAAAAGCACTATTCTTGCTGAGGCCCAACATCTATTTTCAGATATTGCGCTCTCTACTGAAAAAGAATCCAAGGAGAAGTATGCTGCTAAAGCTAAATTGATTGAAGGCGCTACGGATATGTCTACCCAAGAGAAGCTCAAAGCACTTGATAAAAATAACGAGCGCCGCAATCAGGAAAAATTGCAGAATGCTATCCTTGCAGTTGTTTTCCTCGCTGTATTTGGTATTTGGTCTGAGTGCTACCTTCAGCGGCGATAATATCCACAGGAGGAAGGGGCGCCGGGTGGTCGGTCATATCTTTTTTTCTTGAATCAATAGTGCGATACCATAGATTCCACAAAGCAGCAATATTAAATGTATATTTCGCTCCACGAGCTCCACTTGCACGGAGTTATAGACCCACTGTCACGGTTGAACTGATCCACCTTCACGGAAGGTGAACTGAACCATTCACATATATCTCGTATAATTGGATTGGCACACGATGTGTGACCACCCGCTATAGGAGGTCGATAATTATGGCTAATTATCGAGAAATCTTAAGGCTGACAAGCCTTAACCACACGTAGCATGAGATTGCTGCCAGTCTGCACAGTTCACGAAATACAATTTGTGACGTTTTAAATCGGGCAAAATTATCAGGCCTACACTGGCTGCTTGATGATTCTGTAATTTTGGAGGTGGTGATTAAGTCATAATGGCATTATTAAATTTTAAAATAGAATAGTAGATGTTTATCAAATGAGGTTGCTATGGCAAACGGATCTGTCTCCGTGAGGGTGGCCACCGTGAGGCTGGATCTAAATGACCGTGCAAGTGGAGCTCAGTAGCCGAAATATACACCTCCGGTTCGTCCATTGTAAAAGACGATGATATTGTCAATAATAGTTGACAGATTTCCCTCAAGGATTCAGCGACCTTATGCAACATCCTGTAAGGACTGGTAATATTGCTGCCTCTTTATTATAGGTGGCACTCCACCAATCGATGAGCAGATTCTTCTGTTATT
>NZ_JAYFPU010000353.1:0-12225 GCF_034927525.1 Christensenella sp. | reverse complement strand
AAATATTTTTTGGCTATGCGGCTGGCGTAGGGAAAACCTACGCCATGCTGGAGGCCGCACACGATGCAAAGAAGCGCGGCGTTGACGTTGTCGTGGGTTATGTGGAACCGCATACCCGACCGGAAACGCTTGCGCTTGTTGAAGGTCTGGAGGTATTGCCGCCGCTCGAGGTGCCGTATAAGGGCATCACGCTCAGGGAATTCGACCTTGACGCCGCCCTTGCGCGCGACCCGCAGCTTGTGCTGGTGGACGAGCTTGCGCATTCCAATGCGCATGGCCTTAGGCATACAAAGCGCTGGGGAGATATCGAAGAGCTTCTTCATGCGGGCATCGATGTTTATACGACGATCAACGTGCAGCACATCGAGAGCCTCAACGACATTGTCGCCTCCATCACACACGTCATCGTACGGGAGCGTATTCCGGACAAGGTGTTCGATATGGCGGACGAGGTCGAGATCATTGACATCGAACCGTCCGTATTGCTGGAGCGCTTGAACGAAGGTAAGATATACAGGCAAAAACAGGCGCATGAAGCACTGGAGCATTTCTTTATCCGCGAAAACCTGATGGCACTGCGCGAGATCGCGCTGCGCAGGGTTGCGGATCGCGTCAACCAGAAAAATGAGAGCGTGCTCGCGCGAGAGCATATTTTGGTATGCCTGAGTACTTCTCCCTCTAACGCCAAGGTCATTCGTACCGCGGCGCGTATGGCGGAGGTGTTCCATGCGGGATTTACCGCTCTATTCGTGGATGCGCCGGAAAACCCGGCGCTTGATACGGAGGGCGCGAAAAACCTGCGCGATAATATCCGTCTGGCAAAAGAGCTGGGCGCAAAGATCGCGACCACCTATGGAGAAAACGTACCGCTACAGATCTCCGCGTTTGCGCGCGTGAGCGGCGTTACCAAGATCGTGATCGGCAGGACAGGACAGAAAATGCCGTTTTTCGGACGGCGCAAGAATTTTGTGGATCAGCTGATCGATCATGCCCCCGAACTCGAGGTATTTGTGATACCGGACAGCGGTGCAAAGGATTATAAGCCGCGCCGCAGGCTAGGGTGGGGGAAATTCCGTTTTTCGCTCAGGGATTTTGTCAAGATGCTGCTGATCATGGCGGCGGCGGTGCTGATCGGGATATTGTTCGACCGGATCGGCTTTAGCCAGGCCAACGTGATCGTGGTATTGATTTTGGGAGTGCTGATCACGGCAAACCAGACGCGCGGGCGCTTTTACGGCGTGATCGCGTCGGTGATCGGCGTATTGTTGTATAATTTCTTTTTTACAGAACCGAGGCTTACATTCAACGCATATGGCGCGGAGTACCCGATCACGTTTGCGATCATGCTGGTTGCGGCGCTTATTACGAGCGGGCTGACCAGCAAGGTGAAGCGGCAGGCGACTGCGGCGACGTTAAGTGCGTTCCGTACGAATATCCTTTTGGAGGCCGACCGCAACTTGCAGGATGCAAAGACAAAAGAGGAGATCGTGGAGCGCTCTCTCTATGAGATATCACGGTTTGCGAGGCGTCCGGTGGTCATTTACCTTGCGGACAAGGGCGACGCGGCAAGTGCGTTTGCCGTCAATGAAAAGGGTGAAGAACAAAAACAAGCGGCGTTTTTAAACGAGGACGAACGGGCGGTGGCCGCGTGGTGCATCCGCAACCGCCATTCCGCGGGAAAAGGTACGAACACACTGCCCGGCGCGGCGGCGCGCTATACGCCGCTTACAACAAAAGAGGGAGTGCTTGCCGTTGTGGGGCTTGTTGCGGACGGGGAAGAGCAGCTTGACAGTATGCAGGATTCGCTTTTGTATGCACTGTATGCACAGATCACGTCCGCACTCGAACGGTATTTGCTCAACGAGGCGCAGCGTAAGGCGGAGATGCAGGCGGAAAGCGAACGCTTCCGTTCCAACCTGCTGCGCGCTGTGTCGCACGATCTGCGTACGCCGCTGACGAGCATTTCGGGCAGCGCAAATTCGATATTGACGAACAAGTTTGACGAGGAAACGAGGAACCGGCTGATCACAGGTATCTACGACGATTCTGTGTGGCTGATCAATCTGGTGGAAAACCTGCTGTCCGTCTCGCGCATCGACAATGACAACGTGCAGCTGCGCAAAGAGCCGCAACTTGTGTCGGAGATCATCGAAGAAGCGCTGCGGCATGTGAGCCGTAAGATTTCCGAGCATCATCTACTCACCCATTTGCAGGATGATATGATGATGGTCAATGTGGATGTGCAGCTCATTGTGCAGGTGTTTATCAATATCATAGACAACGCAGTCAAATATACGGATGCGGGTTCAACGATCGAGGTGCTTGTGACGCGCAAAGGAGACGAGGCGCTTGTGCGCATCGGCGACGACGGCAAGGGCATCAGCGACCGCGACAAGAAAAATATTTTTGATATGTTCTATACCGTGAGCGGAAACAGGGGCGACAGCCGCAGGGGGCTTGGGCTTGGTCTGGCGCTTTGCAAGATCATCGTGGAGGCGCATGGCGGCAAGATCGCCGTCATGGATAACAGCCCGGTGCACGGAACGGTATTCGAATTTACGCTGCCCATAGCGGAGGTGAAAAACAGTGAAAACTTCAATCATGATCGTTGAGGACGACCAGGCGATCCGGAATTTTATGACGGCCACGCTTGACTTAAACGCATACCAGTGCATTGCTGCGGAAAGCGGGGAGCAGGCGCTTATGTATGCGGTCACTAACCGGCCGGACATCATTATCTTAGACCTTGGGCTGCCGGATATGGACGGGGTGGATATCATCAAAAAGCTGCGTACATGGTCGCATTGCCCGATCATTGTCGTTAGTGCGCGCAGCGAGGACAGGGACAAGATCAGCGCGCTTGACGCGGGCGCGGACGATTATCTGACAAAGCCGTTTTCCATGGACGAGCTGCTGGCGCGCCTGCGTGTTGCCGTACGCAAACTGAATCCCGCGCAGGCGGGAGAGGAAGCTGTTTTTGAGAACGGCGGACTGAAGATCGATTATGCGGCGGGCTGTGTGTATCTCGATGGGCAGGAATGCCACCTGACGCCTATGGAATATAAGCTTGTGTGCCTGCTTGCCAAAAATGTGGGCAGGGTGCTCACACACAAATACATTTTAAAAGAGGTGTGGAATAGTACGCTTGAAAGCGACATTCCGTCGCTGCGTGTCTTTATGGCGACACTGCGGAAAAAGATAGACAAGGAACAGAAATATATCCAGACGCACATCGGCGTTGGATACCGCATGCTGCGTATTGCGGACGGGGAATAAGAATAAAAAACGCCCATCCATACTACTGGATGGGCGTTTTTATGTTATCTTACTGCGCTGCGGGATTTTGGTTGTCCACCTGCGCCGGCATTGCTTCTGTTGGTGCCTCCACAACAACTGTGGGCTTTTTTGAGGAAACGTCTACTGTCTCTGCGTCCTGTGTGTCGCTGATCTTTTTGCCAAGGAATTCTGGCAGCTCCATGCCCGCCATTTCGAAAATCTCGTTCATGGGCGGGATGCTTTTCATCAGCCCGGACAGGAAGTTTGCCGTGCTGGATTTGCCGTCCTTGCCAGCAGCGCCGCCGTCCCAGACGGTCACTTTGTCGATCTTTAGGTCGCGGACAGCCTCGACCTGTACTTTCATCAGGTCTTCCATCTTATCGGCAAGCATCAGCATGAGGGCGTTTTTGGCGTTGCCGCCCGCTGCATCCACGATGTCTGCAAAACCGGACGCCTGCTTCTTCAGAATCTCCTGCATACCACGCGCTTCCGCTTCCATCTTGGCATAGATCGCATCCGCTTCACCGGCGGCCTGCCTGCGCAGACGTTCTGCTTCTGCTTCCGCCTCCAGCTCGATCTGGCGTTTCCTGATCTCAGCCTTTACGATAACGTCCGCTTCCAGCGTCGCTTTTTCACGCGAGGAACGCGCGAGTTCTGCCAGCTTTTCTGCCGCGTACGCTTCTTCGAGAGCCTTTGCAGCCTGTACCTTTTCCGCTGCGGTCGCAAGCCTTGTGGCTTCGGCTTCCTTTTCGCGGCGGGCTGCGTCGGACTGGGCAATCTCAATCTTGGCCGTATTTTCACCGGTGATCGCCTTGGAATCCGCAGTCGCGACCTCTACACGCTGATCGCGCTGCGCGTTTGCTTCACCAATAGAACCGTCGCGTACTTTTTCCGCAACGGATTTTTTTGCGTCGTTGATGGCCTTGGCGGCAGCTTCCTTACCAAGCGCCATGATATAGCCTGATTCGTCGCTGATATCCGTTACGTTTACATTGATCAGGCGCAGGCCGATCTTTTTGAGCTCGGACTCCACATTGCGCGAAACCGCTTCCAGAAACTTATCGCGGTCGGTGTTGATCTCTTCGATATCCATCGTCGCGATGACAAGACGCAGCTGACCGAAGATGATGTCCTTGGCAAGTTCCTGTATTTCGGACATCTGCAGACCGAGCAGGCGTTCCGCCGCGTTTTGCATGATGCCCTGCTCCGTCGAGATACCCACCGTGAAGATGGATGGTACGTCGATACGGATATTTTGGCGGGAAAGCGCGCTTTTCAGGTCGACCTGTATGGAGAGAGGCGTCAGGTCAAGGTATTGGTACGCCTGAATGACGGGCCAGATAAACGATGCGCCGCCGTGGATACACCTTGACGTACGGTTTGTACCGTCGCTGTTCTGGCCGACCTTACCATAGATGACCATAATTTTGTCGGACGGGCATTTTTTGTACCGCGTCAAAAAGATCAGCAGGCACATGAAGACCAATATAACAATGACTACAATTAAAATCAAACTTTCAATGCTCATGATTCATTCCCCCGTGGCCGGATTTTTCCGGCCGTTACTTCCTTTTTACAACGAGCGTGTTTCCGCTCGTGATTCCCGTTACGACTACTTGTGCGCCTGTTGGGATGGTGGCATCTTCATCTGTGACCGCGTCCATCTCTGTGAGCGTGCCCTGTACCATGACCGTGACCTTGCCGGCAGCGCTGCGTTTTTCGTGGATGGGCAGGTATACGGTGCCGGATTTACCAAGCGCGTTGCGGATGTCCATTGTACCGTCGGACTGGAGCTTTAGCATGCCGCGCATCGCAACGGCCATCAGTACCATTGCCACCAGCCCAAACACGATCGCAAGGATCACACTGGCGACAGGCAGTACGTCAGATTTTAAAAGCAGCAGACCCGACCAGCCAAATACCGCAAAGAACGCGACCAGACCCTGCAGCGTAAAAAGATGCAGTCCGCTGCCTTCAAAGTGCGCTTGCCCGCTGTCCGGATGGTCTCCCGGCGGAGCGTCCGTATCCATAGATATGTCGATGTCTGTCGCGCCGTCGGTCGTGATCTCGCCGATGTGCACATCTGTGTGCGGAATGGCGTCGTGCAGCCCGTCATGGATACCGCCCATGTCTGTATGGACATCGCCCGGCGCATCTGTGCCCGCATCCGCGCCGTGACCAACGCCGACGAGCAGCAGGATGACCTCGATCACCAGTAAAACAGTGGCGGCGATCCCGACCACGGCAAAGATTTGTTCAACCAATGTCATGGCTTCCCACCAAGCAATCATGTTTTTATCCTCCTATATCAAATATCAAGTGTATTCAGTTCCAACAAGGCCTCTGCGCGAACCTGTACCGAAATGTGCGCAAGAAGCATGATGCGAAGCACTCTTTGCATCCGATTGAGGGTCTCCCCCGAAACAGAACGCTTGGCGAGCGCCTTGCTTACGATGGCGTCGAGCTTTGTGGCGGTACGTACCGCGTCGCCGGGTACGAGGGCAAGCACATCGACAAAACAGGTATAGATCAACGAAGACGCATTCGCCGTTCCCGCAGCGACATAATCGATCATGCGCGTGATCTGGTCGATCTGGAATATATCGTTGAGCATGTTGATGATCACGATTCTGCAAAACTGGTCGCAATCGTACTTTTTGCCCACAGGCGGACTGACGAATTTACGCTTGACCCAGTTTTGTACCGTGTGCGCAGAAAGCCCCGTCAGCTGTAATACCTGCGACAGTACCAACCCGTTAGCGGCAAACAGAGAGTTCAAAAAATCCTGTATGCCGTTTTCCATATTCATTTCTACCGTAGTTCCCGGCAAATAACCAATCACATTTCCGTTCCTTTCTTTGCGACCCAAATCAGGCCGCTGTACTATAACAACTTAATGTCATCATTATACTACACGGTCGCGTGACTGTCAAACAAAATCGAGTGAACCTTATGATTTAAAAGGAAAGGCCCGCCTGCGCACGCATTTGCTGCAGGGTCTCGGAGACGGAAATGCTCAAAGCCTGCGCGTATTCGTATTCTTCGCGCGTGCCTTGCGGATCGGTGATATAGCGGTAAAAATCTTTCATTTCGTTGCCCATGAGGATGGTTTTGTCGATATCGTCGCAAATTACCTCGGGCGCACCCTCTGCGGGGAACCATGTGACGTCGCTCATATGGTGCAGCAAGCGGATGGTGATCGTTCCGCGGTCGCCGATGATCTCTGATCCGGCACGCCCCTGACCGATCTTGGAGGCGGTGATCAGCACTTGCTTATCCGGATAAAAGAACGTGCTGCTGAAATAGCCGTCCGCGCCCGAGTGCAAAAGATGCGCATTCGTTTGGATGCGCTCTGGTTTGCCGAAAAAATCGAGCGCGGGATAGACGCAGTAAACGCCTAAATCCATGATACATCCTGCGGCAAGCGCGGGATTGAAAATATTGGGCAGCTCGCCGTTTAAAAAAGCGCCATAGCGTGACGAGAGCTGCGAGAAATCGAAATGTACGGTGGTGATGTTGCCAAGCTTTGGCAATATTTGCTTGAGCGCCAGCCTTTGCGGCTGATGCATCATCATGATCGCTTCCATAAATACGACGTTTTTGTCGCGCGCCAGTGAAATGAGCGCACGCGTTTCATCGCTTCGCACAGTCAGCGGTTTTTCGCAGATGACGTGTTTGCCGTTTTCAAGAAGCAGCCTGCATTGCTCGTAGTGCAGGATATTGGGGCTTGCGACGTACACTGCGCCGATGCCGCTTTTTATAAGCGCGGTAAGATCGTCAAACGCCTGCACCGCCCCGTACTGTGCGCCAAAGCGCCTGGCGTTTTGCAGGTCGCGCGAATATACGCCGGCGAGCTCGAATAAGCCGGTTTTTTGCGTACCTTCGATCATCTGCTGCGTGATTTTAGATGTGCCTATGGTTGCATATTCCATCTGATTACCTCTCGGTATATTTTGGTTTCATAACAAGTATAACATATTTCATTAGTTTGTAAGGAAATATTAAGAATAATCCTTTGATAAAGCGAAAAAAATGTGGTATAAATAACATGTAGAAAGCGAAAGGAGCTTCCATCAATGAATTGTAAAAACTGTCATCAGGATTATGATGAAAATTTGAACGCATGTCCTTACTGCGGCGCACCCAAAGAGCAGCCGGCAGAAGGATATCAGCCTCCGGTGCAGCAGCCTCCGGTGCAGGAGCAACCTGTGCAGCAGCAGCCAATACAGCAGCCCCCGGTGCAGGAGCAACCTGTGCAGCAGCAGCCGCAGTATCAGCAGGCGCCGCCGGTACAGCCACAGCCGGGCAACCAGCCCGGGCAGCAGCCTCCGGTACCGCCGCAGGGTCAGCCGCAATACCAGCAGGCACCCCCGCAGTATCAGGCACCGCCGCAATATCAGCAGCAGCCTGTGCAGGGACAGCCCCTGACAGACGCACAGACAAAGGCAAAGAATATGGCGACCGCTTCCATGGTATGCGGTATCCTCGGCCTGATCCTTTGCTGGACACCGTATGCAGGACTGGTGCTCAACATTTTAGGTATCGTCTTCTATACGTTGTATAAGAAAAACGAGCCGGTCGGACAGAACGGCATGGCAACGGCAGGACTTGTGTGCAGTATCATCGGCCTTATCGTATCCATTATATTCACGATCATCTGGACGGCAGCCTTCGCGGCGATCTCGTACTACGCGTCCAGCCCGTGGATGTGGAACAATTACTGGTATTAATATCCGCAGGAATGACAAGATTACGCAGCTGCCCCTTGGCTGCGTAGTTTTTTGAGGGGAAAAGAGTATGATTTGTAAAAAGTGTGAACAGAGCTATAGCGATGCGTTGCCAACGTGCCCGTATTGCGGCGCGTCCAAGGAACCGGTGGAAGAAAAACAGGCGGTGCCTGACAACAATCAGGCTTATCAGCAAGCGCCGGGGCAGCAGCCCCCGCCGCAGGGACAAAAGCAGTACGGCGGGCAGTATCAGCAGCAATACCAGCAGCAGCCGCAGTATCAGCAACCACAATATCAGCAGCAACAGCCGCCGCAGTATAATGCTGCGCAGCAGGAAGGTAAGGGGAGAGGCACGGGTTCTATGGTGTGCGGTATTTTAGGCCTGATCTTCTGCTGGGTGCCGTTTGTGGGCCTGATCCTGACCATCGTTGCAGTGGCGCTGTATGCTTCGTCCAGAAAATACGGGTCGAGCGGCATGGCGACAGCAGGGCTTGTATGCGGCATCATCGGTATGATCGTTGCAATCATCGTCACGATCGTATCTATCATTGCGGTGGCGTTTGTCGGCGTGATCGGCGCGTCGGCGGTTTCTATGCTGCCATACATGTGAGAAACAAAAAAAATACAATAAAAAAAGCGGGAAAGGGAACCTTTTCCGCTCTTTTTGCGTCTTACGGTTAGAAGCAAAAAATACCGGCAGGGCAGGCCGCAAAGCATTGTGAAAAAAATGTAAAATAATTTCACACAATGCCATGCAACTATAGTATAATAATATATTATAGGAAAGAACATGGAGGAACATGGCATGAGCGAAAAGATATCCCCTGCGGTCATCCGGCGACTTCCGCGTTATTACAGATATCTGGAAGACCTTGAAGGCAAAGGCATCGATAAGATTTCTTCTTCCCAGATGAGTATAGAGATGAGTCTCAACGCGTCGCAGATCAGGCGTGATTTGAACTGTTTTGGCGGCTTTGGACAGCAGGGCTACGGATATAGCGTCGGCAAGCTGAAAAAAGAGATTGCGCGCATTCTGGGGCTTGATAAACGGTATAACGTGATCATCGTAGGTGCGGGGCGCATCGGACAGGCGCTTCTCGGTTATAAAAATTTTATGCTGGAAGGCTTTAACATCGTAGACATCTTCGACAGCGATCCTACGAAGGTAGGGGCGCTCATCGAGGGGCGTATGGTGCAGGATATCGCCAAGATGGAGACTTATCTAAAGGGCAAGGACATCGACGTCGCCATCATCTGTACGCCCAAAGAATACGCGCAGCAGTCGGCGGACCTGCTTGTGAGCTTCGGCATCAAGGCGATCTGGAACTTTGCGCCGACGGATGTGGCGGTCAGGAGAGGCGTGGCGGTAGAAAACGTGCATCTTTCGGACAGCCTGTACGTTCTGTCGTATAAATTGAAAGAGAGTATTTGAAACAAGAGGAAATATGGCCTATGAAATCGTATGAGCTGCAAACGTATCAGAAAGAAGTATTCATCGATATTACGCGCAATGTGCGCGACGCGGTCGCAAGAAGCGGCGTGAGCGAAGGGATCGCGGTCGTGCATTGTCCGCATACTACGGCGGGGATACTGATCATGGAAAACTCCGACCCTACGGTGCGTGAGGATACGATCACGGCGTTCAATCGGATGATCCCGGCGGAAAAGTTCAAGCACGACAATTTTGTCGCTCATTTCAAGGCGGCGATGGCGGGCAACAGCGTAAGCCTTCCTATCGAGAATGGACAGCTGAAGCTGGGTACATGGCAGGCGGTCTATTTTTGCGAGTTCGACGGGCCGCGTCCGCGCAGGAATTATTATGTGACGATCGGAAAATGCGAATAATTTACAATTTGTTTGCGTTTCTATCATATTTTAATATTTACATGGTCAGTCGGTGTATATTATTATAAGTATGGAATCATACAGTGATATGCAGGTAAATAAATCATAACGAGGTAAGGTAATGTCCGAATTTGAAAACAACAAAAACGAGGAACGCAAGTTTGGCGAAACAGCGCGTAAAATAGGAGAGACACCGGCAGAGGAGCAGCAGGACGCGGCACAGGCAATGAAAGCGGATGCGGAGTCTGTGCAGGACACGGAGCCTGTAGCAGAAGAAGCAGTACCGGAGCAGCCGGAGATGTCCGAGGGCGAGACGACGGTATATGAGCCGATCGAGAATGTGCCCGACGAGACGGCACGAACGGCAGAACCTGTCGCTGCGGCCGCCGGTATGGGGGCAGCGGAAACGGTTTCGGAATCGGGTGGAAAGAACAAGCTGCGCTCAGAGATTCCGGGTAAGAAGAAATGGGGCGCGAAAAAGATCGTTATTGTCGCGGTCATCATTGTGGCGATCGTCGCGGTGGGCATTACAGGATATGCGATGCTTGGCGAAGATAAAGTGCTTTCCGGAGAGAACCTGCAGCAGATCATCGACAACGGGACGTTTTACGACGGTGTGAGCATGGCAGGCGTAGACCTTTCCGGCAAGACGCTAGAGGAAGCCAAACCCGAAGTGCAGCAAAGCGAGGAAGAGTATCTGGCGGCGCTTGCGCTCGATTATTCCGTGGACGGCGATACGTATACGCTCAAGGGCGAGCAGCTCGGCGCGAGCGTGGACATAGACGCGGCGCTTGCAAAAGCAATGCTTTATGGCCGCGAGGGAACATTTGCCGAGCGTAACGCGGCAATCAAGGAAGCAAAGGAAAAGGGCGCGGAGATCGAGATGCCCGTTGCATATGATAAGGAAATCATCCTGACGTCCCTAAAGGCAAATGACGATAAGATCAATGTTCCGGCACAGGACGCGACAGTAGAAGTCGTGGCGACGCGGGACGAAGCAACGCTGATGACGAATTCTACGATCGACTTAAAGGAGGAGGTCGTAGGTAAGGAAGTAGACGACAATGAGCTTGCGGAGACGATCTATGCGCAGCTTGCAGAGAACAATTTTACGCCGGTAGCAGCGGAAACAAAGGTGACACAGCCTACGCTCACCAAGGCCGATCTGGAAGACAGATATGCCCTGCTCGGGACATATAAAACAGACTATGATTCTTCGGCAGAGGGCCGTAGATATAATATCTGGAAGATGGCGGACGCCATCAATGGCGTGAAGATCATGCCGGGCGAGAAATGGTCTATCAACGAAGAAGCGGGGCCGCGCTCCTATGCCCGTGGGTGGAAGCCCGCACCGGGCATCGCGGACGGGAAATATCAGGATGAGCCGGGCGGCGGCATCTGCCAGACTTCTTCTACATTGTATAACGCAATCCTGCGTGCGGAGGTCGAAATCGTGGATCGTTCACACCATTCGTGGCCGCTCAACTATGTGCCCGGCGGGCTAGACGCGACGATCTCTACTGGTGCACCGGATTTTGTGATCAAGAACAACTATGATATTCCGATCTACATCATCGCGAACTGCGACGGACAGAACAGGAACATCGAGATTTCGATTTATGGACCGAAGTTTGAAGACGGACTGACGCGTGATTTTACATCTAAAGAGGTGGGAGGCAGCCCTGCGGGAGAGCAGGTCATCGAGGATCCGACGCTTCCGGCGGGAACGCGTGTGGTAGAACGCAGTTCGCATCCGCGCAGGGTTTTCGACGTCTATAAGCACTGGAAAGATGCGGACGGAAACGTTGTAAAGACAGAGAAGTTCTCGACGGAAACATACCAGGCATTCAACTCCATCGTGCGCGTGGGCACAGCCCCGGCGGCAACACCGACGCCTGTGGAGCCGACGCCTACACCCGTTGCGCCAACACCGGCTCCGACCCCGCCGCCAGAGCCGACGCCGGTACCGGAAACGCCGGTCGATCCTGCGGCTTGACGATACGATAAACCAAGGGAACTTGTTATCGCAAACAAGTTCCCTATTTTTTTAAAACAAACGATTTATGAAAATTTTTTGAATACCCGGAAGAATTGTTTACAACCCCGGGTGCATACGTTATATTTATAAGGTATACTTGTACGAATTAGCATTTTGGGAGAATGGCACATGAAATATTACAGGCCCGCAAGAGGGCACAGGGTAGTGAATAAGAAAAGGATTGCAATATTTGGGGTGGCGGTTGCTGTCGCGGTTGTTGCAATCATTTTTTGTGTATATATGTTTTCCGAGGTCAAGCTGACATCGGAAAAAGAACAGGAACTGTTTACCACAGGCACATTTTTAGACGGCGTTGCTGTTGACGGAATCGGTCTTGGC
>NZ_JAYFPU010000277.1:0-9895 GCF_034927525.1 Christensenella sp. | reverse complement strand
ACAGGCGGGGAAGCGGTGGTAGGCGTAGCAATGAAGACGGGCAAGAAAGTCATTGCGGCAGGGCCTGGAAATCCGCCGGTCATCGTTGACAATACTGCCGATCTTCAGCATGCGGCGCAGTCGATCGTTGACGGTGCAAGTTTTGACAACAATGTGCTGTGCATTGCTGAAAAAGAAGTGTTTGCTGTGAATAGTATCTTTGATTCGCTGGTGTCTGCGATGATCCCGCTTGGGTGCTACAAGGCGCAGGGGGAAGACATTCAGAAGATTATCAATACCGTCCTTGTGAATAAAGACGGTCGTTATGTGATCAACAGGAAGTATGTAGGAAGCAACGCATCGAGAATATTGCAGGACAGCGGTATCAGCTTTAGCGGCGATCCGCGGCTGGTCATTGCGGAGGTAGACAAAAATCATCCCTTTGTTATGGTAGAAATGTTGATGCCGGTACTGGGCATGGTGCGTGTAGCGAATGTCGACGAGGCGATCGAAGGCGCTTTCATGGCGGAGCAGGGTTGTCAGCATTCGGCGATGATCCACTCGACAAACATACATAATATGTCGAAAGCGGCGACAGTCATGAATACGACGATCTTTGTTAAGAACGGCCCTTCCCTTGCAGGCTTAGGATTTGGAGGCGAAGGATATACAACGCTGACGATCGCGACGCCGACCGGCGAAGGACTGACAAGCGCAAAATCGTTTACGCGTTCGAGAAGATGTGTGATTCAGGGAGACTTCAGGATCGTATAAGGAAGATAACGAATGGATATCGTTGAAAAAGTACGTGAGGCAGGGATCGTAGGCGCAGGCGGCGCAGGATTCCCGACGCATGTAAAAATCAATTGCAAAGCTGAATATGTGATTGCAAATGGCGCGGAATGTGAACCGCTCTTGCGGGTAGACCAACAGGTGATGGCGGTCTATGCGCAGGATCTGGTCGACGGGATGCGCGTGGTCATGGAACAGACAGGAGCGCTGCAGGGCGTTATCTGCTTAAAATCCCATTACCATGATGCAGTGGAGGCTCTCCTCGCTGTGCTGCAGGGTGACGATAAGATCAGGCTGCATCAGATGAAAAGCTATTATCCTGCGGGAGACGAGCAGGAGATGGTATATGATGTTACCGGCCGTGTCGTGCCTACAGGTGGATTGCCACTCGATGTGGGGGCGGTCGTTTGCAATGTAAGCACGCTTGTCAATATCGCGCATGCAATGAATGGAGAGCCTGTGACGGATAAATTCGTTACGGTAGGCGGAGAAGTGGAGCACCCGGCAACGTTTTGTGTACCGGTCGGCACGCCGATCAGCACGATCATTGCGGCAGCCGGCGGACCGGCGGACAGAAGCGAGTATATCCTGATATTGGGTGGCCCTTGTATGGGAGCGCTCTCAGAGGACTGGGAGACGCCTGTTACCAAAACGACGGGTGGTGTGTTGGTTTTCAAAAAAGATCACCCGCTGATTGCTAAAAAGGGAAATAACAGCAAGGAGGACATCAAGCTGGCGCAGGCAGTATGCTGCCAGTGCTCGATGTGCACTCAGCTTTGCCCGCGCAATGCGCTGGGACTGCGTGTGGAGCCGCACAAGGCGATGCGCGCTGCGGCAAACGCACAGGGAGGATTGCTAGGCGATGTAAACGGCGTTTTCTCTTGCTGTGACTGTGGTATCTGTACCTATTTTGCATGTAACTTTGGTTTGAAGCCTTCCAAGATGATGGGAATGTTTAAACAATCTTTGGGAGAAGCGGGTATCAAGCCCAAAAAGGAAGTATATGGACGGGTTGATCCGGGGCTGGAGCTCAAGAAAGTCCCTGTGTCACGCATGATCAGCCGGATGGGTGTCAAGCAGTATGACGTGCCTGCACCGCTTGCAAGCGGAGTGACGCAGGTCGTGGACGTGAAAATCCCACTCAAAATGCACATCGGCGTACCGTCTGTCTCTGTGGTAAGGACAGGAAGCACGGTAAGCAAAGGACAGCTGATCGCCGATATCCCGGAAGGTGCGCTGGGCGCAAAGATCCACGCAAGCATCAACGGTACGGTGACAGATATTGCGGATACATATATTGAAATCCGTTCGGACGGAGGAACAAGATGAATGCTTTAGGAATGCTGGAAGTGTTGAGCATCCCGCAGGGGATCGAGGCAGGCGATGCAATGATGAAGGCGGCGCAGGTGGAGCTTATTACGGCACAGACGGTGTGCGCCGGAAAATTCATTGTGATCGTGGGCGGAGAGGTCGCGGCGGTAAAGGAAAGTGTTGAGGCCGGTACGGTTTGTGCGCAGGATACGCTGGTGGACAGCATCGTGATCCCACATGTGCATGCTAACGTGTTTACGGCGATCAACGCATGCAGCGATGTTGGCAACGTCGGTGCGATCGGAATATTGGAAACATTTTCGCTGGCGGCGGCGGTGATGGCTGCTGACGCAAGTGTGAAAGCAGCGGATGTGAAGCTGATCGAGGTGCGCCTGGGACGCGGTATGGGCGGAAAATCGTTCGTGCTGCTGACGGGCGATGTGGCGGCGGTGGAAGCTGCTGTCAAGGCGGGCGAGAGTCCGGATGAGGTGCAGGGGCTGATGTCGAAAAGCGTCGTGATCCCGTCGCCGCATCCTGATATCATAAATGCAATAGTATAATAAAATCATGTTTGAGTAAACGGAGGATATGAAAAATGGCAAAAGAAGCTTTGGGAATGGTAGAAACAAAAGGGTTGATCGGTTCGATCGAGGCGGCGGACGCAATGGTTAAAGCTGCAAATGTTACATTGGTCGGCAAAGAGCAGATCGGCAGCGGACTTGTGACGGTTATGGTGCGCGGCGATGTTGGCGCAGTCAAGGCGGCGGTCGACGCTGGCGCTGCTGCTGCAAAAAGAGTGGGCGATCTTTATGGAGTGCATGTGATCCCGCATCCGCATGATGATGTGGAAGGAATCTTGCCGCATATTGGATAACGAACAAAAATTCTAACGTATAAACGTATAAGGAGAAAAACGATGGAAAAAGAAGCTTTGGGAATGGTAGAAACAAAGGGCCTGATCGGCGCGATTGAAGCGGCTGATGCAATGGTAAAGGCAGCGAATGTAAAACTGATCGGCAAACAGCAGATTGGCAGCGGACTTGTGACGGTTATGGTGCGCGGCGATGTTGGCGCAGTCAAAGCGGCGGTTGATGCAGGCGCGACGGCTGCAAAGAGAGTGGGCGACCTTTACGGCGTGCATGTGATCCCAAGACCGCATAATGATGTGGAAGGAATTCTGCCGCACGTAGAATAATAGATAAGGTGTTGTGCTTTGAAAATCGCAAAAGTTGTTGGTAACGTGGTTTCAACAATAAAGGATAAGAGATTTGAAGGCTACAAATTGATGATCGTTGAGTATCTTGACCTAAGCGGTAAACCGCAGGGGGTGCGTCATATTGCGCTTGACGGCGCAAACGCGGGGATAGGCGACCTTGTTTTGACAAACAATGACGGCGGAGCGGCGGTCATGGTTATGGACGACAAGGAATTGATCGCTGACGATACGATCGCAGGTGTGGTTGATTATTATACGGTCGATGGCTGTACAAAAACAGCAAAGGATTTGTATTGATCTTTTCTTTTGCTTAAAACATGTGTTGCGATACGGTATTCTGTTTATAAGAATACCGTATTATTTTACCCTCAAATACCGGTTTTTTGGAAGACGGTTCAATCCAAAAAACTTTTATAATAATTTTATTTTAAAAGATTGACAAAATGAAAGTCTGCGCTTACAATATAATTAACAAACCACACAAAACCACACAAATACACAAAAACTGCATAAAAATATGACAGAACTTGTATGTAATACGTATATCGAAGATTCGAATTTTATGGAGCAGAGGAGACCGGATGTATACTGGCAGAGTAGAGGGCACGGTGGTGTCTACCGTAAAGGATGAACGCCTTACAGGGATTAAACTGTTGGCCGTACGCCTGATTGAAAACGGAAAAGACAAAAGTCTGATCGTTGCGGGAGATGCGACGCGGCAGGCCGGAGTCGGTGATCTTGTGTACATGATCGGTCGCAAGGAAGCGGCGATGATGTTCGAGATGCAACCTGAACCGCCGGTCGATGTAGCTATCGTGGGATTTATTGATGATTATAACGAAGTAATATAACGTTACGTACCGAACTATTAAGAATACCTTTTCGTTCGTCTAAAAAAGGGCAAAAAAAGACACCCTTTCGGGTGCAAATGCGCTATATATGCAATATAACGAATATGACCGAAAAGGTATGGTTTATAACGAAAGAGGTAATCAAATGTTAAAAGAAGCTTTGGGAATGGTAGAGACAAAAGGTCTGATCGGGGCAATAGAGGCGGCTGACGCGATGGTTAAGGCGGCTAATGTACGTCTGATTGGAAAACAGCAGATCGGTTCCGGACTTGTAACCGTCATGGTACGGGGAGATGTAGGCGCTGTTAAGGCAGCTGTTGACGCGGGTGCTTCCGCGGCAAAGAGAGTGGGAGATTTGTACGGCATACACGTAATTCCCAGCCCGCATGATGATGTGGAAAGCATCCTGCCCATAGTTTAAAGTGTTTCATAAGTTTCATTAATATGTGTTGGAGTGACACATAAATGAATTGAGGCTATTCAATAAGGAGGAAAATTATGAAAAAGTTAGTTGTATTGGTACTCGCTGTTGCAATGATCGTAACAGTTTTCGCAGGCTGTACGGCTGCTCCGGCAGCTTCGGAAAGCCCGAGCGCTGCTGCTTCTGAGTCGGCGGCTGCTCCGTCCGAATCTGCGGCTGAACCGTCTGAATCGGCAGCTGCCGGTGGCGACGCTGCTATTCCGGAAGGCGTGCAGGGTGGCAAGAAGATCGCTGTTGTCCGCAATCTGGCAAACGGCGACCACACACAGCAGTTCCTGGCTGGTTGCGTAACGGAAGGCGAATCCTTCGGATTCACGGTTGATACGTTTGTAACAGACGGCGACGATGCTAAGCTGCAGCAGACAGTATCACAGGTACTGCAGAAGGACTATGATGGCATCATCGTTTCGCACGGACAGCTAGCATATTCCTATGATATGCTCAAACCTGCAATCGATAAAGGCATGGTCGTTTCTACATTCGATACGATGCCCTACAAAGATGGCAACGCTGACAATGAGCTTTTAGCGGGCGTAACATCTACATCGCAGGATGATCAGAAGCTGGCAACACTGTCCCTGACAGATATGATCGAAACAACGGGCAAAAAGCCGGTAAAAGTTCTGAAGACGTTCATGGGCCCCGGGATCCCGCCGCTTGACAGACGTAATGAAGTATATACAAAAATGGAAAGCGAAGGCCTGATCGAAACAGTTGAAACAATCGCTCCTTCCGACAGCGCAAACGCACGTGGCGACATGACAGTTAAAACGGCGGCAATCCTGCCGAAATACGCGGAAGGTTCTGTAGACGCGATCTGGGGTTGCTATGATGAGCTTGCAAAAGGTGTTCTGCAGGCGCTCAAAGATGTGAACCGTACAGATATCCCGATGTTCACCATCGATATCTCCAATGACGACATCAACCTGATGCTCGAAAATCCGGATGTATGGATATCTACAGCTGCGGTTGACCCGAAACTGATCGGTATTGCAAATATGAGACTGATCGCTCTGAAACTCGCTGGCGAAGAAACACCGGATTATTATACGCTGGATGCACAGCTTGTGAAGACAACACAGTTAAACGACACGATCACCATGGAAAACCTGAATACTGTTGTTGACGGATGGGGCACACTCGAGGGCATTTCTGATCTCGACACACCTTGGATGGATGCACTTCGTGCAGAATTCGCAAAATAAGTAACATTTACTGAAAAAGATTATACTGGCAGGCCCCGAACGAGAGACACTCCATCTGATTCGGGGCTGTCGGTATGATTTGATCTATGCACTTTATTTTTTGTTTTTATTTATAAATTAGTTTTGTTAGATGGAGAGTACAAAAAGTTTGAGTATTTATCGTTATGATTTACATATACGATAGGCAGGTGATTATACAGATGGATAACATAAAAATAGAAATGAAAGACATTTCGATCGAATTCCCGGGCGTAAAGGCGCTGTCTAACGTGGACTTTACAATGGAGACGGGCAAGTCGTATGCGCTGGTCGGCGCGAACGGAGCCGGGAAATCGACCCTTATGAAGGTTCTTGCTGGTGCGAACACGCACTATACAGGACAAATATATGCAAACGGACAGCCCATCGAGATCAGGTCTCCCAAAGACGCGGTCGAGCAGAAAATCGCGATCGTGTATCAGGAGGTCGATACAGCTTTGATCCCATATCTATCCGTAGCTGAGAACGTTATGTTCAACATTATGGTCAATGAGATGGGGAAAAAGCAGGTTATCAAATGGAGTGAGATTCGCAAACGGGCGAAACAAGTATTAAACCGTTTCAATGTTGACATTAACGTCAATACGATCGTTTCGGAATTATCTTTGGCACAAAAGCAGATGGTTCTGATTGCCCGCTGCGTGGCGGAGAACTGCAGATTTTTGATACTGGACGAGCCGACGGCCCCGCTTTCTAATACGGAGACGGAAGAGCTCTTTCGTGTTGTACGCGAGCTGATCCAGAATGAAAACGTTGGTGTGGTATTTATTTCCCACAGATTAAACGAGCTTTATGAGATATGTGAAGAGATCACGATCATGAAGGATGGACAAAACGTGATCAGCCTTCCTCTGACCAAAGAACTGACAGTGAATCAGATCGTAGAGTATATGCTTGGGCGCAAATTTGATGAAAACTTCCCCAAACAGACAGTTGAAATCGGCGACGTATTGCTGAATGTGGAGAATTTGACAGAAAAGGAAGAAAAAATCAAGGATATCTCTATAACAGTACGCAGGGGAGAGGTCGTCGGCGTATCAGGATTGGTTGGCGCGGGAAAAACAGAGCTGTGCAAGACGTTATTTGGAGCGTTGAAGCGAAAATCGGGCGCTGTGACACTGAATGGGAAAAAGTTATCGGTGAAGACGCCACACGCCGCTGTAAGAAACGGCTTTGCATTGGTGCCGGAAGAACGTAGAAAAGAAGGCGTTTTGATCAATGATCCTGTGTATAGCAACATTACGGTTGCGGCAATGAAAAAATATACAGGGGCGCTTTCTGTTGTCAACAAGGCAAAGGAAAAAGAAGACGCGCGGCAGATGATCAAGGATTTGGGGATCAAGACCCCGAGCGAAAATCAGATCGTCGCACTATTGTCGGGCGGGAATCAGCAGAAGGTTGCCGTTGCGAAATGGTTGAACTCGGACGCCGAAATCTATATTTTTGATGAGCCGACAAAAGGCGTGGACGTTGGAGCGAAGCGCGATATTTTTGAATTGATCGAGCGGCTGGCCGCAAATGGGAAAGGTGTTATTTACGCTTCCTGTGAGTTTAACGAAATTTTAGCGATTGCCGACCGTACCTATGTGATGTATGACGGCAAGATCGTAGCTGAGCTTGATATCGAAGACGTCAGCGAAAAAGAACTTCTATATTATTCAACGGGAGGAAATTAAAATATGAATCCGAAAGAGGCTCAATTACAAAAGAAAAAAGGTGGTTCTCCGCTTGATTTTATTACAAACTGGGGAATGCTTTTGATTATTGCAATATTGTTTGTGTTTTTTGCAGTTTCTATGCCGGGAATGTTTCTGACAGGCGACAACATGATCACCATTTTAAGAAACATTTCTATTACAACGGTGATCGCGGTAGGCTTGACATTTGCGTTATCTGTAAACGGTATGGACTTATCCATTGGTGCAAACGCGAATTTTGCCGCTGCATTTGTAACAACAACGTTCGTCTGGTATGGCATGCAGAGTATCGGTGTTTCGATCCTGCTGACGATCATCGTATGTCTGAGCGTTGCGGCTGTCAACTGCCTGCTGATCGTAAAATTTAAGATCATGGATATGATCGCCAGCCTGGCAACAATGTTTATCTTTCAGGGAATTGCACTGACATATACACGCGGCGGTGCGGTAACAGAGCGTATGATGATGCCTGATGGATCGCAGGCGCCGGGTCTGATCCCGCCGGAGTTCAAGGCTCTGGGTAAGGCGGAATTTCTGATCCCGATCATGCTGATCGTTGTGGTGTTCGCCTTCTTCTTCCTGACCTACACCAAGCACGGCCGTTATATGTATGCGGTAGGCGGTAACCCGGAAGCGGCACGCTTATCCGGTATTCCGGTAAGTAAATATCGTGTGCTGGCCTATGTGTTTTCTTCGATTTTTGCCGCACTTGGCGGTATTATGCTCGCGGCTTATATCGGCAGCTCGCAGGTCAAGGCAGGCGATGCTTACCTGATGCCATCCGTTGCGGCGGCTTACATCGGGTTCTCGGTTGCGGGAGCGGGAAAAGCCAATCCATTTGGTACGCTTGCAGGCGCGGCTCTGGTAGGGCTGCTCGATAACGGCTTTATCATGATGTCCGTACCATATTATGCAATGGACATTGTAAAGGGATGCGTACTCGCAGCAGCACTGGCGCTTACGTATGCACGCAAAAAGAACTAGGCGTCATTAAGAAATTCATAGTATAATAAAATACAACGGAGTGTAAAAGCTCCGTTGTATCATGTTACTGATAAAGGAGGCAAGAAACATGGCTGATTTTAGCAAGTACTTTTTGATGAGTACTGACAATGTGATGGAATATGCAAAAGAAAAACTCGATATGTTTTCGGATGATGCGGTCTTGCAGGCAAAAGAGATCGGCGACGGAAACTTAAATTATGTTTTCAAAATTTGGGAAGATGCGACAGGCAAGTCTGTGATCATAAAGCAGGCGGGCGTGGAAGCGAGAATATCGTCTGATTTCAAATTGTCGACCGATCGCAACAGGATAGAAGTGGAGATACTTACGCTGGAAGATAAGCTCTGTCCGGGTCTGGTTCCGCATATCTATATGTATGACCCTGTAATGAATTGTTTCGCAATGGAAGATTTGTCCGACCATCAGGTGATGCGCAGCGCGCTTTTGAAGCACGAACAGTTTTCGCAGTTTGCGGATGATATCACGACTTATCTTGTCAACAGCCTGCTGCTGACGACAGACAGAGTGATGGATTCCAAAGAGAAAAAAGAGATGGTCAAGCGCTATATCAATCCGCAGCTTTGTGCGGACATATCCGAGCCGCTTGTGTATACGGAACCGTACAACGATAATCTGGGAAGGAACCTTGTGTTCCCGCCGAACGCGGATTTTGTCAAGAAGGAATTGTATGATGATAAAGCGCTGCATCTTGAAGTTGCGAAGCTGAAATATGATTTTATGAACAACGCGCAGTCTTTGATACATGGCGATCTGCATACGGGTTCTGTGTTTATCAAACAGGGTTCTACGCGCGTGATGGATCCGGAGTTTGCGTTCTATGGGCCGATGGGATACGATATTGGCAACGTGATCGCGAATATGATCTTTGCATGGGCCAACGGAGATGCTACAATAGAGAATGCAGAAGAAAAAGCAGATTATCTTGGCTGGATCGAGAGCACGATTAGCAATATTGTAGACCTGTTCAAGGAAAAATTCCTAAAGGCTTATGGCGCGAATGTGACAGAGCCGATGTCGAAAACGCCGGAGTACCGCGATTATTTTCTTGATACGGTGCTTACGGATACAGCAGGCGTTGCGGGGCTTGAAATGAACCGCCGCACGGTGGGAATGGCGCAGGTCAAAGACCTGACGACGATCCCAGATGAAGCAAAACGTGTACGCGCAGAGCGCATCGTGATTTTGTGCGCAAAAGACTTTATTATGAACAGGACGCAGTATAAGACGGGCAAGGATTATATCGATAAGCTCAAGTCTGTGGCTGCGGAAATCTGATAAGACGAGGTATGGGTGAATGAAG
>NZ_JAYFPU010000333.1:0-3628 GCF_034927525.1 Christensenella sp. | reverse complement strand
GAACCATCAGCAACAATACGGCACAGCGGGACGGCGGCGGCATTTTTGGATCGGGCCTGAACTTCTTAAATGGTACGGTGACCGGCAACCGCGCGGAAGAGAGCGGCGGCGGTATCTTCGTTATTAATATGACGCTGGAAGACGGAATGATCAGCAACAATACGGCTGGTGAATATGGCGGCGGCATCCGCACGGAGCAAGATTTTGAGATCAACGGCGGAACCATCAGCGGAAACACGGCATTGGATGGCGGCGGCGTATATGTTCTTGGTGAACCACAATTAAATAGTGGCTTGATCACGGCGAATATCGCAACAGACAATGGCGGCGGTATCTATTTGAACGGGAGTGCCAGCGCGGGCAATACTGTGATCAGCGGAAATACGGCGGCAAACGATGGCGGCGGCGTATATGTGAATGGTACGATCTTGGTGACGGCCGCTACGGTAGAAGGGAATACCGCAACAGCAGGCTATGGCGGTGGCATCTATTCTGCAGGGGCATTTACGCTTGGAAGCGGGACAATCAGCGGCAACAGCGCCGGCCTTGATGGCGGTGGTATCTATTGCCCTGCACCGAACTCGTTTATAACTGGCGGAATGATCAGTAACAACACAGCGCAGCGGGACGGCGGCGGCTACTGCGGAACGATCGTATTTGTCCTGAGGGGTACGATCACCGGGAATCGAGCAGCGGAATACGGCGGCGGACTGTTTGTGGAGATCATTACACTTGAAGATGGAACGATCGCCGGCAACACGGCGGGAGAATTCGGCGGTGGTATCTATGCGCAACAGAACATAGAGATCAACGGCGGAGAAATCAGCGGCAACACAGCGGCCAATGGCGGAGGTGTCAGCGCGCTTGGTGAAATTGACTTCAACGAGGGTAGTATTATCGGAAATACGGCGCTTGCGGATGGCGGCGGCATCTATGGGACATTGGCGGATATCACCGCTGGTTTCAACGCGGTGTTCGCGGATAACACCGCAGCACGCGGATACCTGATCAAGGAGGAGGATAAGGCGCTTTACGCTTCGTTGATAGCTACAACGCAGATCACACAGCCTTTTACCTACGCGTACAATAACTTCGATATCAACTACATTGGCATCGAGATCATGTATGTGGTCGAGTTCGATTCACAGGGCGGCAGCGCGGTAGAGCCGGAATCGGTGGTCGCGGGGTCGACAGTAGCGAGACCGACCGACCCGACCCGTGACGGCTATACCTTTACAGGATGGTACCAAGACGCGGGCGCCACAGACCTTTGGGATTTTGCAACGGCAATCAACAGAAACAGGACTCTGTATGCAGGATGGAAGGAAAACCCGAACACCTATACCGTGACGTTTGATTCCCGCGGAGGCAGCGCGGTCAGCGCGATTACAGGGATCGACGCGGGCAGCAAGATAAATGCACCGGCAGACCCGACCAGGGACGGCTACACGTTTACCGGATGGTATGTGGACGAAGCGGGAACGACCCTGTGGAATTTTGTGCAGGATGTGGTGAATGGCAATATGACATTGTACGCAGGCTGGAAAACAGCCGCTGCGACAACGACGACAGACGTGCCTAAGACGGACGACACAACAGATATCGGATTGTATGTATCGCTGATCGTTGCGGCAGGAGCCGGTTTGGCAGGAACACTGGTCTGGAACAGATATAAGCATAAAAAACAATAAACGAAAAGTCAACCAGTTAGAAGGAGGGGGTAAGGATACCGCCTCCTTCTTTTGTACAGCACACAGCTTGTGCAGGAAAAGAATGTCGGATATAATGAGTTGAGAAAGGCAAAAGGAGATATTATGTCATACGTCGAACAGATGCTTGCGTTTAACAAAGAATTTGTTGAAAAGAAGGAATATGAAAAATTTACGACCACCAAGTACCCGGATAAAAAGGTCGCGGTACTCTCGTGCATGGATACGCGGCTCACGGAGCTGCTGCCCGCCGCGCTCGATTTTAAGAATGGCGACGTAAAAATCATTAAAAACGCAGGGGGCGTGATCTCACATCCGTTTGGAAGTGTGATGCGCAGCTTGCTGGTGGCGGTGTATGAGCTTGGTGTGAGCGAGATTTTTGTGATCGGGCATTACGATTGCGGGATGCAAGGCCTGCATCCGCAGGATATGACCAGCAAAATGCTCAGGCGCGGTATTAAGCAAGAGGACATCGAATTCATCCGGTATTGCGGTGTGGACGTGGATCAGTGGCTAAAGGGGTTTGATGATCCGGAGGAATCGGTCAGGGAGACAGTAAGAATCGTATCTACACACCCGCTCATTCCAAAGGACGTCGCGGTATCCGGCTTTCTGATCGATCCGGAGACAGGCCGCATGGACGTGATAAGCCGATGATCTTCACAAGGGCTGCTGATAAAGCGGCTCTTTTTTATTGTGGAAGGTTTGGTATCGGCTGTTTTTGGTTATTACTAATGCAAATTCAATCATACTCAATAGAATTATGTACCAGGAAAGGAAAGTATATCATGAAAAAAATTTATTCTGTTAAAATGACAAATACCGGCGGACGCGCGGGGGAAGTATTCTCTGAGGATCATTCTCTGGATTTGAAAGTCGCGGCGCCGGGAAGCGGACAGGCCGGGGCGACTAACCCGGAACAGTTGTTTGCAGCAGGCTATAGTGCGTGCTTCAACAGTGCGCTTGAGCTGGTGATGCAGCGCGCGGGGATCAAGGCAAAGAGCACGGTTTCTATCGTTGTATCGCTTTATGAAAGGGAGCCGTTTGATTTTTTGATCGGCGCGGACATCGAAGGGCATGTAGAAGGGCAGACGGCGGAGAAAACACAGGAGCTGCTGGAAAAGGCGCACGAGGTGTGCCCATATTCCAAGGCGACGCGCGGCAATATTGAAGTAACGCTCAAGGCGGTCTGAGACAAGGCACGAAAAGGGGGAAACGCGTATGTGTACGGCATTGACACTGCAAACGATGCAAAAGGAGAATTTCTTTGGTCGAAGCATGGATTTTTCCTATGCCATCGATCCGTCTATTTACGCGGTGCCCGGAGGCCGTGAATGGAGAAACCTTCTCGCGACCACGGCATTCCAAAACGAATACAGCTTTATCGGCGTTGGGCAGGAGCTTAATGGGAACCTTACCTTTGCGGACGGCGTCAACGAAAAAGGCTTCGCGGCGGCAACGCTGTATTTCCCCGGTTATGCGCATTACGGCGCAATATCGAAAGAAGCGAAAAGACCGCAGCTGGCTGCGCTTGAAGTCGTTCATTACCTGCTTGGTAGGTGCAGCAGCACTGACGATGTGCAAGAAGCGCTTGCGGCAATAGAGATCGTAAGTGTTCCTGACCCCATAACAAATACGGTCGCGCCACTGCACTGGATCGTGACGGACAGGAGAGGGAGGTGCCTGGTGGCAGAACAGACGGAGCAAGGGCTTCGGCTATGGGATAATGAGATCGGCGTTCTGACAAACAGCCCGGATTTCCCGTGGCACATGACGAACTTGCGTAACTATATGAGCGCCGTGCCGCAGCAGCACAGTGAAGTCGTTTGGGGAAAGGCGAAGCTGAGGCCGTTTGGGAACGCTTCAGGCACGGATAGTCTGCCCGGTGGCTATACGCCACCTGCGCGGTTTGTGCGCAC
>NZ_JAYFPU010000348.1:0-5951 GCF_034927525.1 Christensenella sp. | reverse complement strand
TTGCACGCGGCGCAAAAAAAATCGTCATGATGCTCAGCTATCCGTCCGACGAGGTAGGAAATCACCTGATTTCGTTAGACCAGCTAGACGAAAAGGGCGTGAATCCCTGGACAGACGTGCTTGATCTCAAAAAATACCGCGAACTTTTCGGCGTGAATCTCCATCCCTTTACAGGTATGGATTATGTGGAATATTATGCTTCCGTCATCAACGAAGAAGGCGCGGAGGTGGAGTTCGTCTTTGCGAACAATCCGACCGTGATCTTAGACTATACCAAAAACGTTCTGTGCTGCGATATCCATACGCGCGAGCGCAGTAAACGCAAATTACTTGAGGCGGGTGCACAGAAGGTATATACACTGTGCGACATCTTAAACAAGCCGGTGAACGGCAGCGGTTACAATCCCGATTACGGCCTGCTGGGTTCGAACAAGTCCACAGAAACGACTGTCAAGCTATTCCCGCGCGACTGCGAGAAGTTTGTTGCAAGCGTACAGCAGAAAGTGAAAGACGTCACAGGCAAAACAGTCGAGGTCATGGTTTATGGCGACGGCGCGTTCAAAGATCCGGTCGGAAAAATCTGGGAGCTTGCAGACCCGGTCGTTTCCCCCGGCTATACAGACGGCCTCGAGGGCGTGCCCAACGAGCTGAAGCTCAAATATCTTGCAGACAACGACTTTGCCGGACTTTGCGGCGAGGAACTGCAAAAAGCGATCACTGCACACATCCAGAAAAAGGACGGCGACTTAAAGGGTTCGATGGCCTCGCAGGGCACGACGCCCCGCCAGCTTACCGACCTGATCGGCTCGCTGTGCGACTTAACTTCGGGCAGTGGCGACAAAGGTACTCCCGTCGTATTCGTGCAGGGCTACTTCGACAACTATTCCGACGAACTGTAAAACAGCGGCAATTCAAAAAGGCCTTCGGTTATCCGGAGGCCTTTTATGTATCATTCTGTTATTTACACATAAAACGTACTGATTTCATCAATATCGGGCATAAAAACCGGCTTTCCAAAGGTTGATTCCGCCCGCTCCTTGATCTGCAAAAGCGGTGCGTCACTCGGCAAATGGATCAGGCATAAATTTTTTACGCCGCTCTCCTTCGCAAGATACCCCGCCTCCACATCGCTCATATGGCCTTTCCCTGTCGAATGACAGGAACCGGAAGTACTTGTCGCTTCGCAAAAGAACAGGTCTGCCCCGTTCACAAATATATGAGCGTCAGGCAAATAAGTCGTGTCTGTAAAATACACGATCGATTTCCCATTCCTTTCCAGACGAAAGGCGTAACACTCAATCGTATGATTGACCTTTTTAACCGTGATCTTCATTCCGGCCATTTCGATCGTCATCCCGTCGCACAGCACAAACGATTCCGTATATGGATATTGGATCGTCTTCCACATATCCACAGGGGTTTTCGGGGCGTGGACGGGCAATTTTTTCTTTCTGAGCCCCACGCGCAATGCGTGATTGATTGAATATTGCAGGCAGCCCAGATCCCCGATATGATCATAATGCAGGTGGGAAAGCAGCACGCCATGCAAACGGTCGACATCTGATACACGAAAGAAATTTGACAACGAACCGCTCCCGCAGTCAAGTAAAACAGCACCCTCGGGCGTTTCGACCAATACCGAACAGGTCGCTTGTCCGCCCCGCGGGAACCCGCCGCACCATCCAAGCACGGTCGCTTTCATATTCCAGTCCAAATTAGTCATCCAACCATACCGTTTTGTCCATAGAAACCGGGATCGTATCCCCTATATCGAAATCCAACGTTGTAGAGGCCAGCATACGTATCGTCACATCCTCATCCAGTGCTAAAAAGTATTCAAACTGGTTGCCCTGGTACAGCTTGCGTACCACCTTCGCCCGAATAGGCGAATCGGGCGTGTATAGCACATGATGGGCGCGGATCGCCAAAAACCCTTCTTTTTTCTCCGTTTCCGCGTATGCCGCTTTCATCGGCCATTTCCCAAGCAGCTTGACATCCATCATCCCTTCCTTGTCTGCCTTCACGTCCTTTTCGATCGTTGAAGGAATGATGTTTGCAGACCCAATAAATTGTGCAACGAATGTATTGACCGGATGCTCGTACAGATTGTTTGGCGTATCGAATTGCACCAGATTTCCCAACCGCATGACCGCGACCTTGTCCGACATCGTCATTGCCTCGATCTGATCATGCGTTACATTGATGATCGTTATACCAAGTTTCTTCTGGATTTCCTTGATCTCGCCGCGCATCGTCTCGCGCAGTGCGGCGTCCAGATTCGAGAGCGGTTCGTCAAGCAGCAACAGCCGCGGCCTCATAACAAGCGCTCTTGCCAACGCAACACGCTGCTGCTGTCCTCCCGACAGCTCATAAGCCATACGCTCCTCATATCCGTCGAGATGCACAAGCTTCAGTACCGTCATCACGCTTTGCTTGATCGTCGCTTTATCCTGTTTTCTGATTTTGAGCGGATATGCAACATTATTAAAAACATTCATGTGCGGCCATACAGCATAGGATTGGAACACCATCCCAATATCCCTGTTCTCCGGGGGTACGTCCCTGATTCCGCCCGCACGGTTAGAAAGCACATGTTCGTCGATTTTGATCACTCCTGCGGTAGGTTCAATGAAGCCCGCGACCATACGAAGGAATGTCGTCTTTCCGCAGCCGGACGGCCCCACAACTGTCAGCAGATCGCCATCCTCAACCGTAAGAGATACATCGTTGACAGCTGTTGACTCTCCAAATTTTTTCACCAGATTATTTACTGTTAGTTTTCCCATTTAAAATTCCTCCATCGTCAGCATTGGATCAATGTCTTCTGACGATTTTCTTTTCTTTTTGCGTTTTTTCCCGCTTCTCTCCGAGATGATCTGGACGATAAAATTCAACAATATGATAATGACGATCAGAAGGATCGCAAGCGCAGCCGTACGTAAAATCTTGCCTTCCTCCTGCGACGAATACACCACAGTACCGATCGTTTCATTCCCGACTGACCAAAGCAGCGAAGACAAGCTGATTTCAGACAGAGTCGGTGCCAGCACAAGGAAAAAAGAACTAAACAGGCTGGTTTTGAGCAAGGGAATGACAACGTCCTTAAACGTTCGCATCTGGCTGGCGCCTGATATTCGCGCCGCCTCCTCAAGCGATGGATCGATCTGGCTGATTGCCCCTGCAATATTGTTGTACCCCAGATTCAGGAACCGGGCGATATAGGCTATCATTAAAATCCCAAAGGTTCCGTAAAGCTCCCAGCCGACAAGCGGCAACGGCTGCGTAAAGGAGAGGATCATTCCCAGGGCAATGATCGTTCCCGGCAGCGCATACGGCAGTGTGACCATAACCTGCATGATCTTCACGCCGGCAACGCCGCGCACATTTTTTCGTATGGCAATATACGCAATAATGAGCGTAACTACCATAATAACAAGAGCTGATACAACGGACAGCACGGCACTATTTTGGAAGGCTCGTGCAATATTCTTGATATCCATCAGGTTCAGGAAATTTGCAAAGGTAAAATTCTCAATCCCAAACGGCACGCCATACACCTTGGTGAGAGAGGTGATCAGCGATGCGATGATCGGTGAACAAGTCGTGATCAGGAATATGACCAGTAATACCGCAAACAATATCCATTTGGCTTTGGAGCTCAGCCTCGTCGGTTCCACAGCGGCGCTCTTGCCGCTTACGACCGCATATTTATTCGTTCGCAGCACCCTGTTGTACGCCCACAGGCCGATCAAAGCAAAAACGGAAAGCAGCATGGAATAGGCGGCCGCGATCTGCAAATGGTTCGCCATATCCGGCCGGTTGATAATGTAAAATATCTCTGTTGTCATCAAACGTATTTGGTTTGGTGCGCCCAGTACCGCAGAAACACCAAAGTCCGCAAGCAAAAACATAAACACCAGCAGCATTGCCCCAATGATCGACGGCCCGAGCAATGGCAGGGTGATATCCTTCATCGTTTTCCAGGGTGAAGCGCCCGAAATCCTGGCGGCTTCTTCTACTGAGGCCGAAACCTTCTGCATCGTCGGCATTACAACGATGAACGGTACGGCAAACCGGTAGATGGACATGACAAAGATCATTCCTCCAATGCTGTACACATCAAAGGCCGGCTTTGTCAAATTAAACATCGACATCGCCGCTTCATTAACGAATCCCTTGGGTCCAAGTAAAAATGTCCATGCGATCGCGCCGATGAACGGCGGTATAAAATACGGGATAGAAAGCAATGTTTTCCATACTCTTTTGCCCGGAACGTTTGTCCGTACGACAGCCCATGCAAGGAAAACACCCAATACAGTCGAAATCAAGGTAGATGGAACAACCACCTTCAAAGAGTTCAACATACTGTTAACAATGGATTTATCCTGAAAAATTCTGGCATAGTTTGCAAGTGAGAAGCTTTCGCCCGCCTGAAAACTATTAAGAATAAGCACGGCAATCGGATATACTACAACGAAAATCAAAAACAGGACGATAACCCACCATATCGCGGCAGGCCCTATCCAGCCCTTTTTTGTTTTATACAGCTCTTTGCCCATGAAAAGCCCCTCCTAAAATTACGATGCACCAACCTCCCCTTTCAGCCGTCCGCAACATAAAGCTGCGGACGGCACATGTGGGGGCATATCAATCTAACTTATGCGCTGGCTCCGCCAAACCTGCTTGTATATTCTTCGCGGATCGCCGTTGCGTTTTCTACATAATAATCAAGGTCAAAGGGCATTACCTTAATTTCAGATGCGGAAGGCGCGCCTTCCGGTCCCGGAATGTCCGCCACCGGAATATATCCTTGCTTCACCAGCAACTGCTGTGCTTCATCGGTCAAGCACCAATCAACAAACGCTTGCGCAGCGGCAACGCTGTCCTCCGGTATGTTGTTCATCAGCGCCATTGGCGTCGGTACCAAAACTGCGCCGGATTCCGGATAGACCGCTTCTACAGGCGATCCGTCTGCTTTTGCGTTACGCGCCATGAAATCTACCAGCTCCACTGCCTTATATTCTCCGGAGGAAACCTTTGTCTGCAGGTTCCCGTTCGATTCTTCATATTTACAGTTGTTGTCGGCGATCGCCTGGTACCAGTCCCAGCCAACCAACTCCGGATACTGTGTATGGACGACCAATGCCGAGAACGCACCGCCTGAATAGTTGGGGTTTGCCATACCAAAGCTTCCGTTGTATTCTTCTGTCGTTACATCCTTCCAGTCCTTCGGGCCTTCCGATACTTCATTTGTGTTATAGGCCAGAATGTTGTAGATCAGCCGTACTTCGTGTCCCATTCCATCCTTATAGCTATACTGCGGGTCAATGTTGGACAGTGCTTCGGGCGCATAGTGCATGATCATCTCCTTCTCGTCCAGGCCATTGATATATCCAACGTCCGCGAACCAGAGAATGTTGGCGGGTGTGCTTCCCGTCTGCAGCTCCGCATCCAGCTTGGACGTTACTTTACCTGTTCCCGAACGGAACACTTCAATGTTCACATTCGGATACTGTTCATTGAATGCCGAAATCATTTCCGCAATCAATTCTTCCGGTTCAGACGTATACATCGTCAAATTTCCAGCGACGTCTGCCGCCGCGCTTTCTTCGGCGGTCGCTTCCGCCGACGCGGACGCCTCTTGTGTGGCAGTCTCAGACGGATCGGCCGACGTAGCGGGCGCACCGCCACTGCAGGCGATCAATGTAAGCGCCATTGCCAGTACCAGTACTCCCACGATCAAACTTTTCATCTTAATTCGTTTCATTTCTTCCTCCTAAATATTTTTCACTTTCTAGAGAGTTTGTTGTCGTTTTCAAAGGCGATGTTATAATTCTTTGAAAACAACAATTGTTATTTGTCGGGAGAACGCCTCCAAGATACTGGTCGCATTAAAATTTACCCCGACTTTTAGCGAGAGCCTCACCTGGAGGTTCCCCGCTTTCGATACA
>NZ_JAYFPU010000168.1:0-15042 GCF_034927525.1 Christensenella sp. | reverse complement strand
CGCTCGAAAGCCTTTACCATTTCAAGCACGCTTGTCGGCTTTTCCGTACCGAGATTATACACAAATAATCCCTGATCATCCAATTTATCGATTGCAAGCACATGCCCGTTTGCCAGATCCATCACATGGATATAGTCCCGCAGGCATGTTCCGTCCGGCGTATCATAATCTTCTCCATAGATGCTCAGTCGTTCCCTCTTTCCGATTGCTACCTGCGTGATATACGGCATCAGATTGTTGGGTATCCCATTCGGGTTTTCTCCAATCAGTCCACTCACATGCGCGCCAATCGGGTTAAAATAACGCAGCAGCAGGATCGACCAATCAGGATCAGACACATAGAGATCGCGTAGCATCTCTTCGATCACCAGCTTCGTCCGCCCATACGGGCTGGTCACCCCCGTGGGCATGTCCTCGGTGAGCGGCATCTTCTCCTGCGTTCCATATACCGTCGCAGAAGAACTAAATATGATGCGCTTTACACTGTGTTCCTTCATCGCTTCCAGAAGTACGACCGTCCCATTCAGATTATTATCAAAATAAGCAAGCGGCTCTCTCACCGATTCCCCAACAGCCTTCAGCCCCGCCATATGGATCACACCATAAACATCGTTTTGCGCAAAAATCTCATCAAATGCGCTTCTTTCACGAATATCTGCTTCGTAGAATCTGACTTTCTTACCCGCGATCTGTTCCACGCGTTCTAAAGCTTTCATGCTGCTGTTTGACAGATTATCCATCACAATAACGCCATAACCCTGCCCCAAAAGTTCGACACAAATATGGCTTCCAATGTACCCCGCGCCGCCTGTGACCAGTATATTCTTCATTCTTCTTCTCCCGCAAGAAAGGCGTATGCATATTCGCGTACGCCTCTTTTCTTATTTCAAATTCTCAGGATTCAGCCCTTTTAGTTCGTCCAGTACAAATACTCCGTCTTTGCGAATGAGCACGTCGTCGAACCATATCTCTCCGCCGCCCATCTCAGGCGTCTGTACAAGCACCAAGTCCCAGTGCACCGCGCTTTCGTTGCCGTTATACGCGTCGTCGTAACAACTGCCCGGTGTAAAATGCATAGAGCCCGCAATTTTTTCGTCAAACAGGATATCCCCCATCGACTGGTTGATATAAGGATTCAGCCCAAAGGAGAATTCGCCGACATAACGCGCGCCTTCGTCCGTATCGAATATCTTGTTGATACGCTTATTGTCGTTGCTCGTTGCTTCGATGATCTTCCCGTCCTTGAACAGCAGGCTGACGTTTTCATACTTGAATCCCTGGTGGAACGACGGCGTATTGTACGTGATGCGCCCATTGATGCTGTCCCTAACCGGAGCCGTATACACTTCTCCATCCGGCACGTTCATATGTCCGTCGCATTTCACAGAGCCGATCCCCTTGATCGAAAATGCGATATCCGTGCCCGGCCCTTTGATATGGACTTTATCTGTTTTGTTCATCAGCGCCGCCAGCGGATCCATCGCCTTTGACATTTTGCCGTAATCCAGATTGCACACGTCAAAATAAAATTTCTCGAACGCTTCGGTGCTCATCCCCGCCTGCTGTGCCATAGACGGCGTGGGGTAACGCAGAATGACCCAGTTTGTCTTCTTCACACGCAGCTCATGATGCACCTGCTTTGCATAGATCGACTGGTAAAGCTCCATTTTGTCGGCGGGCACGTCCGCCATCTCCGTTGCGTTGTCCCCGCCGCGGAACGCAATGTACGCCTGCATCTCCTGCATACGCGCGCTGCCCCATTTTGTGATATCCTCGATCTGTTCTTTCGTCGCCTGCATGAGCCACTGGCGCTGTACCCTGTTATGCGGTGTATCATAGTACGGCAGGCCGCCCGCCGCATATACTTCCTTGATCAGTTCCTCTGTGAGCGCGTCGTCACAGCCGGAAACATCAATCAGCACTTTATCGCCTTTTTTCACACCGCAGGAATAGTTGACCAACGTGTGACATAATTGTTTGATTCTATCATCTACCATTTTGTTCACCTCATTTATGTTAGTAATCTTTACCTCATTATTATACCACAAACAAAGCCTGTAAAAACACGCAACTACATCCCCGGCACCTCAACAAGCGGATTATCCAAGTTCTTCAAATACCGTTTATAGACATACTTGTAGAATACGATACTCAAAACAAGTGATACGCATTCCGCAACGGGAAACGAATACCATACGCTGTGCACCCCGCCGATCTGCGCCAAAATATAGGCGACTGGAAGCAAAACCACGATCTGCCTGCACAAGGAGACCAGCATACTCAGCATGCCATTGCCCACAGCCTGGAACACGCAAGAGAACACGATCCCAACGCCTGCAAACGCAAAACAGAGGCTGATGATGCGCAACGCACTCACCCCTATCTCAAGCATAGCCGGCGTTGCGTTGAACATCTCAAGCAACTGTGCAGGGAACAATTGGAAGGCGACCATTCCCACGATCATGATCGCCACTGATAAGAATACCGCAAATTTCACGGTATCCAAAATTCGCTGTCGGTGCCTTGCTCCATAATTGTAGGCAACGATAGGTATCATTCCGTTGGTCAAGCCGAATACAGGCATAAAAATAAACGATTGCAGTCTGAAATATGCCCCCAAAACCGAAACCGCCGCCGCCGAGAACCCGACCAGAATAAAGTTGAACCCAACGTTCATCACTGAAACCAGCGCCTGCATAATAATGGAGGGAATCCCCACCTTGTATATTTCCTTTATAATTCGTCCCGACGGACGGAATTTTTTCATTGTGACCTTTACTTCTTTTACTTTGTGTTTGACAAAATACAATCCAAAGCCCATCGCCACGATCTGCCCGATCACCGTTGCGATCGCCGCGCCTGCCGCGCCCATCTCCGGGAACGGCCCTATCCCGAAAATAAGGATCGGGTCAAGGACGATGTTGATACCTGCGCCAATGAGCTGCATGATCATATTGAATATCGTGATACCTGTCGATTGGAGTATCCTCTCGCACACGATCTGTATAAACACACCAAACGAAAAGATGAGGCAGATCGATAGGTATTGCGTTCCCATATCCGCAATGACGCTCCCATTTTCAAGACCCGCTGTAAAAGATTCAAAGAACATCCGCGAGAAAAAAATCCCGATCAAAGCAAACGCTACCCAACTCAATATTCCCAGAAATATCCCGTTTGTCGCGGCTTTGCTTGCGTCCTCAAACTTTTTTTCACCAAGACGGCGCGAGAGCAAAGAATTGATGCCTACGCCCGTACCCACAGCCACCGCAATAATGAGCATCTGCAACGGAAAAGCAAGCGACACCGCTGCAAAAGCGCTCTCGCTATACTGTCCTACAAAAACACTGTCAACAATGTTATAAAGCGCCTGTACCAGCATCGAAATCATGATCGGCAACGACATCGTCACCAACAACTTCTTGACTGGCATCACGCCCATTTTATTTTCCCTTATTTCCCCCATAAAACCTGTTTCATCCTTTCCGCAAATTGACATTTTAGCATATTAGAGGCATAATGTAAACAAGCTTAAGCACGATTTTCATACATTACAATCTACAGGAGGTTTGCTTTATGAAAAACGACATCATCATCACTATTTCAAGACAGTTTGCCAGCGGCGGACGTTCCATCGGCAAGCAGGTTGCGGATTCGCTCGGTCTTCCCTATTATGACAAAGAGCTGATCACCCTTGCCGCCAAGGAAAGCGGGTACGGTGAAGAATTTTTTGAGAATATCGAAGAAAAAGCAAACAACAAGTTTTTATATTATCTTTCCTCGGGCTTTGGCAATGTGTCCTCCTGGGGTACGGATATCGCGCTTGACGATAAGCTTTTCCTGATCCAGGCCGACGTCATCCGCAGTGTCGCCGCCAAGGGTTCGTGCGTCATTGTCGGCCGCTGTGCGGACTATGTCTTAAACAACAACCCCGACTGCATCAATATCTTTATTTACTCGGATATCGACCACCGCATCGACCGCGCAAAAAATGACTATCATCTCGATGCGCCCAACTTAAAAGACGCAATCGTGAAATCGGATAAGAAAAGAGCCACTTACTACAATTATTATACCGATATGAAGTGGGGCCAGATGGAAAACTACCATCTGCTTTTAAACAGCGATAGTATAGGTGTGGATAACTCCGTCGAGTTGATCAAGCGCTATGTGCAGCTAAGGCAGCAAAATAGATAGCGAACTGCGTCCCTTTGGGATCATAGCAGAAATTATCCGTACGACAGGACAATTGTTCCGCCATAAAAAATACCTATAAGGAAATGTATTTTTTACAGAATAGAAGGTATGCAGCAAATACATTTAAATATAAAAAAGAATATTCCTCTGACGGTAGCAGCCATCATATTCATACTGCTTTTTGTTGCTGTATTCTTTTTGATGCAGTATGTGCAGAATCTTTTATATTCGGACGTCCGAATCAATTTGACTGAGATCGTTACACAGAATAAGGACGTTATTTCCAGCAAATTCCAGGTGGAGATCAATAACCTTGAAACGTCCGCCGGACAGATTGTCGAACGTTATCAAACTTCCGGTTCCACCGAACCGGAAGAACTCGGTCAGATATTGCTTACATACAGTAAGGAGAAAGCAGACGACCGTCTCTTCATCGCGGATGCGGACGGTATTGCATTCTTCCCCTCCGGCGATCAAATAAACATTTCAGGCCGGAAATATTTCCAGATCGCCCTAGCCGGCAGCCCCAACATATCCGACCGCATCACTTCCCGGCTTGACGGCGAAGAAAAATTTATTATCAGCGTCCCACTTGTTGATCGCGGTAAGACCATTGGAACGCTCCAGAAGTTTTATTCTCCTGAAGAAATGTACGAGCTTTGTTCCATATCCTTGTTTTCTTCGCAGGGATATATGTATATCATCAACAGCGACGGCTATATCCTCATCAGCTCCAAGGGTACTTCCTATACTCAGGAATCCGATAATTATTACCGTACGATCTATGCACAGGGAAACCAGGATGCGTCAAAGCTTCTGGAAAGCGATATCAAGGCCGAAAAATCAGGTTTTATGGAAACAACAATCGACGGTGTAAAAACGTTTTCCGCTTATACGCCCCTTGAGGATATTCACGATTGGTTCCTCATATCGAGCGTTCCTACAAGCGCGGTATCCCCCAACGCCAATATCGTAGTTGAGATGTTCTATTTTATCCTGCTCTTTGTCGTGGCGATTTTTGCGCTCTTTATCTTGTACTTTATGAGCTACAAAAACAAACAGCAAAAAACTCTGAAACACATTGCCTTTTTTGATACTGTGACGCACGGCAATACCTTCAACAAGTTCCTTGTGGACCTAAAGGAGACCTTGCGGACAAACCCGGAAAAGCAATACTATTTCATTTCGTTTGACATTGATAATTTCAGGTATATCAACGGGTTTTACGGTTTTGATTTTGGCGACCGCGTACTTTTTAAGATCAACGAATCGATCGGCGGCAAACTTCTTCCGGACGAGATTATAGCCCGCGCAGCCAACGATCATTTCGTCCTATTGTTGGAAGACGCGTCTGAACAGCGTTTGGGCAGCCTTTTGTCGTTTGTCGATCTTGACGGCGTTACGATCTATATTTCGGCGGGCGCATATATAATTACCGATCCCAGCGAGAGCGTCAACCTGATGATGGATAAAGCTACGACCGCGGCGCGCAGCGCAAAGGGTACGCTTCATAAAACAGTAGAATTCTACTCTGAAAAATTTGACCAGCAGTTGATCAAGAACGAACAGCTAAAGCGCGCGCTGGAACATGCGCTCGAAAATGGCGAAATCATTCCTTTTTATCAGCCTAAGGTTGATGTGAATACGCTTGAGTTGGTTGGCGCGGAAGCGCTCGCGCGTTGGCGCACAAAGGACGGAAAGCTTGTACAGCCGAACGACTTCATTCCCCTGGCGGAAAAAACCGGTCTGATTGCGGATTTGGACATGGCAGTATTTGAACAGGTATTACAATTTCTGAAAAAGAATCTTGAAGCGGGCGTGCATTGTGTTCCTATTTCCGTCAATTTTTCCCGTTTGCATCTGCTTGACAATCGCTTTATTGATAAGCTGGTTTCCAAAACAGACGAATACAACGTCCCGCGAGAGCTCATTGAAATCGAAATCACTGAAAGCGTTATCTTCGACAATCACCAGTTGATTCTTGACTTTATCAATCAATTGCACGAAAAAGGTTTCAAGATTTCTATGGATGACTTTGGCTCTGGATATTCTTCGCTCAATATGCTCAAGGATATCCCCATCGATATTTTGAAAATTGACCGGGAATTCTTGAAGGAAACTGCCAACAGCGAACGTCAGCGAGTCATTTTTTCCGCGATTGCCCACATGGCGGGCCAGCTCGATATCGGCATCGTGGCCGAGGGTGTTGAGACGGTCGAGAATACAGAATTGATGAAAGAATGTGGTTGTGCCGTTGCACAGGGATATTATTTTGCAAAACCTATGGATGAATCTGATTTTGAAAACATATACAGGAGGGGTATTTTATGATCAAACGTATTCTATGTTGCCTGCTCGTTTTTTTACTTGCCTTTGGAGCTATGGCAGGCTGCAGTAAATCAAAGGACGATGTAAAAATCGGTGTTTCGTTCGGTGTGGGTCCTGCCGCCAGATGGCCATTGGAACAGGGGTACATGGAGGAACGCGCAAAAGAGCTCGGCGTCCAGATCGAGACACGGCTCAATACTGATGAAAACGTAAAATCGCAGTTTGACGACTGCAAGGAGCTTATCGACAGTGGGATCGACGTACTGGTCCTCATCCCCCGTGATATCAACAATGTGGCGGATATTCTTGCGTATGCAAAAGAAAAAAAGGTAAAGGTCGTCGACTATGCGCGTGCGATCCTCGGGCAGAAGGTCGATCTGTTTGTAGGGTACGACAGCACGAAGATAGGCCAGAGTATCGGCCAGTATCTTGCCGAAATGGTATATGAAGGCGATTATATCATTCTGCAGGGCGACCCAAACGACAACAACGCGACGCTTCTTTACGAAGGCGCAATGCGCGGGCTTGATTCTGTAAAAGATAACATCAACATCATCCTTGACGGTGTGGTGGAGGGCTGGTCTGCGGATGTGGCAAAAGAGATGGTAAAAGAAGCGGTATCAAAGAACGGGAACAAGGTCGACGCGATCCTTGCGCCCAACGATAAGCTTGCCGGCGCGTGCGCAGAGGCGCTCAGCGAACTCGGCGTCACAGATCATGTCGTCATAACCGGTATGGACGCAGAACTTGACGCAATCAAGCGTATCGTTGCGGGCACGCAGGATATGACGATGTATATGGATTTGGAGGAGCTTTCGCGTACAGCGATCGACCAGGCATATAACATGGCAATGGGCGAGGATATGCAGACAAATGAGGATTTTAACAATGGTACTGAGGGTGGCATCCCCGCCAGCCTGATCAACGGACAAATCGTTACAAAGGAAAACATCGATAAAATACTCATCGACAGCGGTTATTTTACCAAAGAAGAAGTGTACGGTTAAGAAATATTCAAAAAGGGCGTATCCAGTATGGGTACGCCCTTTTGTTATGCTATTTTTACCTTCATCCACGCATCCTCATAAAGCCGCAGGATATCTTTTGGCAGGTACTCGTAATACTCACAATCCACCAAGTCCTCTTTAGGCGGGTTGAACGCATAGTTTTCTAATAGCTCCGGATCGACCAGCTCAAGCGCCGCATCCTCAGGCGTAGAATAACCCGTGTATTCTGCGTTGAGCGCCGCGATATCCGGCCGCATCATGAAATCCAGAAAACGCAGGGACGCATCGTAAGCGTCCGTTGTTTTGAGGATACACATCCCGTCCACAAAGATGTTTGCGCCCTCCTTTGGAACCACATAGCGCAGATCCTCGTTGTCCGCCATGGAATAAGCCGCATCGCCCGCGTACATAGGCGCGAGTGCCGCGCTGCCGTTTGTCATTGTCATCCTCAGGTCATCCGTCCCATAGGCAAGCACAAGCGGTTTTTGCGAAACAAGCAAGTCTGCCGCTTCGTCAAGCTGCTGCGGGTCGCGCGTATTCACACTGTATCCAAGCTTGATGAGCGCCAGCCCGATGCTGTCGCGGATGCTGTCATACATCAATATCTGGTTTTTATATTTCGGATCGAACAGCGCATCCCAGCTGGTGATCTCCTCACCCGTCATTTTGATATTATACAAAAGCCCGAACGTGCCCCATGTGTACGGCAGCGAATATGTCCCGTCCGGATCATAGGTACATGTTTTGACAAAGTCCTCCACATACTGATAGTTTTCCATTTTGGAATGGTCGATCTGTGCCAGACGATCCTCCAGCATCAGCCGCTGGATCATATATTCGGACGGCACAACAATATCGATCTGCGTCCCCTCTGTCGTTGCGATCACATACATTTCCTCGTTCGAGGGTACTGTCGTCATGTTGACCTTGATGTCCGGGTTCTCCTCCTCAAACATGGGGATTACCTCCGGATCGATATAGTCCCCCCAGTTAAGAAAGTGGACGACTGTCCGCCCGCCCGCGTCGTCTCCCGACGAACAACCCGCCAGCAAAAAAACCGACATGACCGCTATTAAAATCATACAAACTATTTTCTTCATTTATTTTCTATCCTATCGTTATCGAAAGCTTTCCACGTTTGGCGTTTTCTTTGTCTTTTTCAGCGACCGCAAATTGATGACCAGCAGCAGCGCGATCACGATCACAAACATGATCGCCGACAATGCGTTGATCATTGGATTGATACCCACGCGCGCCATACTATAAATGTACGTAGACAAATTCTGTGTCGTACCCTGCGAGGTAAAGAAGCTGATCATAAAATCGTCGAACGACATCGTAAACGCCAGCAACGCCCCCGTTACAATGCCCGGCGCGATCTGCGGCAATATCACCTTGCGTACCGCATATCCCGGCTTCGCTCCCATGTCGAGCGCCGCCTCGTAAGTCCCCGGGTCCATCTGCCGCAGCTTGGGCAGCACCGAGAAGATCACAAACGGGATATCGAAGGTAATGTGCGCTAAGAGCATCGTCCAATATCCACGCGGGATATTGAAAAAAATAAACAGCAGCAATAGCGATATGCCCGTCACGATCTCTGCGTTTACCATCGGGATATACGTCAGGTTGATCATCACATTTTTGTTCCGCTTGCGGAAATTATCCATGCCCACCGCGGCAAGCGTCCCAATGAGCGTCGCCGCGATCGAAGCGATGATCGCAATCGATATCGTTACCCATACCGCCTCGGCGATCGCCGGATCGGAAAACAGCTGCTCATACCAGTGCAATGAAAATCCCGTCCACTTTGCCATAGATTTTGACTCGTTGAACGAAAAAATAATCAGCGCAAAGATCGGAAGGTACATGAACAGCAATATGATCGCCAGATAAAACCGTTTGAAAAATTTTGCCATAACTTATCACCCGAACACCCTACATCAGGGTGCTGCCGTCCCCTTCCTTATCGTATTTTCGCATCATCCACATGAAAAGGATCGTAAGTATCATCATCACCACGGCAAGCGCGCTGCCAAAGTTCCATTCTGAAAGCAACAGGAACTGCATCTCGATCAGGTCTCCGTACATCATAAAATGGCTCCCGCCCAGCAGCCGCGTGATGACGAACGTCGTCATCGCCGGCATAAACACCATCGTCACGCCTGAAATGATACCGCCTTTAGAAAGCGGCAGCGTCACGCGCCAGAATGTCTGCCATTTGTTCGCCCCTAAGTCTTGCGCCGCCTGGATGCACGAGGTATCCATCTTCTGGAACACGGAAAAGATAGGCAAAATCATGAACGGCAGGAAATTATATACCAGCCCGAAGATGATCGCGCCCGACGTATACAAAAATTGCACCGGCGGCAAACCAAGCGCCATCAACCCCTGATTGATAATGCCTGCATTGTCAAGAAGCGCGCGCCACGCATATGTGCGCAGCAAAAAGTTCATCCACATAGGCAGGATAAACAAAATAGATACAATGGCAGCCGTGTTCGCCTTCATGCGCGACAGAATATACGCCACCGGATATCCAAGCAACAGGCATACCGCTGTCGCAAGCAGCGCCATCCACACACTGCGCCAGAAAACCGTCATATAAAGCGGCGAAAACGCACGCGCAATATTTTCCGCGGTCAACACCATCACACCACCCGATCCCGTCGCCGTAAACGCATACAGCAAAATCAGGATGAGCGGCGCGACAGTAAATATCCCGATCCACACGACATACGGCAGCGCAAACACCTTGCGCGACTGCAACGTATTGCTCAGTTGCTTATGGTTTGCCCTCATTTCCCCGCCTCCGCCACATCATCGGTACGCATCTTATCATATTGGCTCACTTCCATGACATGAATATCGTCCGGCTCCAGCGCAAAACCCACGCGGTCGTCCACGTCGTAAAAATCCGTGGAGTGGATGAGCCATTCGAATCCATTGTCACCATTCACGCGTATCTCATAGTGAACGCCCATAAACAGCACAGACGAAACCTTGCCGACGATCATATCGTCGGTGATCTTCTTGGTAATATTGATGTCCTCCGGACGCACGACCACCTGCACCGGTTCGTTTTCATTGAATCCACGATCCAGGCATTCAAAGTCGGTATTGGCAAAATGCACAAAATAATCGCGCTTCATAATGCCACTGATGATGTTCGATTCTCCGATAAAATCCGCGACAAACGAGTTGCGAGGTTCGTTGTATATCTGCTCCGGCGGCCCTAATTGCTGTATCACACCGTCGTTCATGACCGCGATTGCGTCGCTCATGGTGAGCGCTTCTTCCTGATCGTGCGTCACATATACGAACGTGATCCCGAGGGATTTTTGCATGCGATTGAGTTCAAGCTGCATTTCCTGCCGGAATTTCAGGTCGAGCGCGCCCAGCGGTTCGTCTAACAAAAGAACCTCCGGCTCGTTGACAAGAGCACGGGCGATCGCTACGCGCTGCTGCTGACCGCCTGAAAGCTTCGCAATATCCCTGTCGCCATATCCGGCGAGGCCCACGAGCTTTAACATATCGCTCACCTTTTTCTTGATAGCCTGCTTGTCCATCTTCTTAATCTTCAGACCAAACGCAATGTTGTCGAATACGTTCAGATGCGGAAACAGCGCATATTTTTGGAACACCGTATTGACGCGCCGCTTAAAAGGTGGCAGCCCCTTGATGCTCTCACCAAACAAATGTACGTCGCCGCGCGTTGGTTCTTCAAACCCGGCAATGATGCGCAGCAATGTCGTTTTGCCACAGCCCGATGGCCCGAGCAGCGGCAAAAATTCATTCTGCTTGATATACAAATTGATGTTCGAAAGCACTTCCACGCCCTCAAACTCCTTGTATACGTTGATGAAATCAATAATATGTTCCGACATCTTTTCTCCCCCTAAAACATCGGTGGTGTGGATATCCACACGACCTCCGCATCTTTTTTTCCGCTGTTTTCGATATGGTGCGGCACGTTCGTCTTAAAATAGAAGCTGCCGCCTTTCCTGATCTTGTGCCGCTTCATACCCAGCACAAGCGTCACCGTGCCACAAAGCACGTAGCCAAATTCCTCACCCTCGTGCGGATTATCCGTTTCGGTCGCCGCACCCGCCTTAAGATGCAGTAAAATAGGCTCCATCTTGTTTTTCTGCGCACTCGGGACAAGCCAAAGGATGCTTTTGTCTTCCTCTTCCTTTTCAAACAGGTCGGCAGGGGAAAATGCAACTTTTTCCTCCTCCCGCTCGTTGAAAAACTCCTGCAAGTCTGTCCCCAGACATTCCAAAATATCTGTCAGCGTCGCGATGGAAGGAGACGTTAAATCACGCTCCAACTGCGAAATGAAGCCCTTGGAAAGCTCTGCGCGATCCGCAAGCTCGCTTTGAGTAAGCCCCAGGCTTTGCCGCCTGATCTTGATCTTTTCACCAATATTCATGATCTTCCTCTTTTAAGAATAGCAGTTAAATAAACTTTTTGTTTATCAAGGCTAAACCAATAAACGCAAATATTATTTTGCCATATGCACCCCTTGTTGTCAACACATTTTTCCTTTTATGGCGCTGATATTTAGGCAATATTAATTTCATTTTATTTTTGCTTTTAAATAAACAACGTTTCAAAGTTTACTAATACTATACAAATCTATTCGTTTTTTCATTTTTTATAAAACACGAAAATGAAATCCGCCCAATTGAGGCGGATTTCACACGTTCGACAGAAATTTCATGTTATTGTTTGAGAGATTTTACTTATTTGTTTTCTCCTTTTGCCTCACTCCCCTTTCTGACTATTGCAAATCTTTATGATCTCAAATATTCCTCCAGACACAGTCCGGATTCATATATCTCTTTCGCCGCCTGCTTGCCCACATAGCGATAATGCCACGGCTCATAGACCACCCCTGTAATCTGTTCCTTATCCTCCGGATAGCGCAGGATAAATCCAAACTTCCAGGCATTTTCACTAAGCCACTTCCCCTCGTGCGTATTTCCATACTCGTCGTCCGCCGTATCATGGTCAACAGACAAAATATCGATTGCCAGGCCTGTAGAATGCTCGCTTGCGTTGCCCGGCATCGCGCGCACGGGGTTTGTAAACGGCTCCCTGCCATACGCCGGGTTTTCCTTCAGCTGTGCCTGCCACAGCTGACTCTGGTAAGCGACCGAGCGGTATGCACCGTTGATTACATATCTTCCAACGCCCTCGTTTTGCGCCGCTAAAAACATCTGATGCGCCGCTTCTCCCGCCGTTTTATTGATATAGCCGTCGCTGTCCTCAAGCGTTACCGCATCTGAAAGCACATCGCTTAACGCGACCAAATGGTTGGGCCGCTCGCTTGTGATGGGGCGATCCCAGTTCACCAATACCAGATAACCGTCCTCTTTGCTCCCATCCTTGCCTTCTGGAAGCATGCCGGTATCCGCACCGCCTGTTGCCGGCAGCGAGGGATTCTCCTCCAGCTTTTGCAGCGCCTGCTGTGCCTGCCCTGTCATGATGCGCGAATGGTCGGGGGTATCCGCCGCTTTTCCGATGTCCAGAGGAAACGCGTGCAGTAAAAAGAATATTCCCATGACAATAAGCGCCGCCACGACCAGAAACACCCCAAACCTTTTTGTCGCTCTTCGTTGTCGTCTCCTGACCATGTTTCCGCATGGTTGTACCAAACGCATTTTCCCTCGCCCCTTTCCATAAAAAATCCCTGTATTCTTTCTTCTGCTTAAAGAATACAGGGATAAAGCATATTTTTCACATCAATATTGTATCATTGTTGTAACTTTTATAGAATATCCGATGGTTTCAGAACCATTCTGTACGATTGATACATAGGAAAGCTTTGCACTTCCGTCATGATCTCATAATCCTTGTTTGTCATCGCGTACAGGCTGTTCACAAACTCTATCGTTTCCACTTCCTGCTGCGCCTTGTCGATCACAAGCTCATGGTAGGCGGCAAACGCGTCCGCCGTCTTTCTCAGCTCCTTAAAATCCCAGTCCTTGCGAGCATTTGCGCTCCCGTTCTGCGCGTCTTCATATCCAATGTTCATAAAGTACGCTTTGCCGATGTCATCGTCGATCACAAGCCAGTACCGCTCCCCCGATCTGGGGTTAGAGATCGATCCTTGCCAGAAATAAAACTTCGAATTGGATACCGTCGGATCGGACGCTCGCCAAAAAGCAATACTTTGTACCGCGCTATAATCGCCCTGCTTTCCAAGATCGAAATGTGGGATCGCGCCCGCGCTTTGCAGCAACCGCGCTTCGCGCACAAGCGCCATCTCCGCCTGTGCCTGCGTCATCACCGCATCCTTTTCCGCATCCTTTCCATCTAAGACATCAAGCTGAACCGATGATACGAACTCGTCCGGATACGGCTTAGAAGAGGCGTCTGCCGACATAGCGGATTCAGTTTCGTTTTCAAGCTCTAGGCTTTTTTCCGATCTGCGCATACTGACACCAATAAAATCTCCCTGCTGCTCGATACACTCATAAAGCACCTTTGTTTTCTGGTATTTGGAGGCCTTATACTGGTAAGATTCCGACGCCTGCGTATCTTTATTGATCTTTCCAAGAAACAGCTGATCGTTTTTTTTCGCCAGATACGGCGGCAGCATCGCACACGCAACGACAACCGCCACTGCAATGAGGGCTACCAAAACATATTTAATGATCCGCTTCATCCCCGCTTTGGCCTCCTTGCCCTAGGCACACGCACACAAACGATCGTGCCCGTGCCTTCTATGCTCCTGAATTCAAGCCGCGCCCCATGCAGCGACGCAATCTTGTCTGAGAGCGCAAGCCCCAGCCCTGCGCCGTTTTGCGCACGTGCACGGCTCTTGTCCACCATGTAAAACGCTTCTGTGATCTTTCGTATCTCCTCCTGCGGAATACCCCTGCCATGATCCTTGACACAAAACACATAATCCCGCCCGTCGATCTTCCCATAAAGCTCGATCACGCTTCCCGGCTCGGATGCCTTCTTTGCATTGTCGATCAGGTTAACCAGCAGCGTTTTAAAAAGATCGGGTTCTAACATCACAACCGAATTTTGCGCCGCAACATGAAGCTCCATATCCGCCTTCTCCATCACCGGCCGCATCAGCCCCTCCAGTTCTTCAATCAAAATACGTGGATTGACACGTTTCTGCTCGAATTCGTTGCGGTTTAAAACCATCAGCTCCAATAGCTTAAGCGACAGCGCCTCTAGGCGTTTGCCTTCCGTAAAAATATAACTCGACGCCATAAACATTTCCTCGGGCGTCATGTTGCGCGAACGCAGCATATCCGCATAACCGATGATGGAGGTAAGCGGCGTTTTTAATTCGTGCGCAAAGCTGGCAACAAAATCTTCTTTTTGCCGCGCGGCATTTTCAAGGTCATAGATCTTATCCTCCACCGCGTCCGTCATCAGATTAAAGTCACGCGCAAAATCTCCGATCTCGTCGTTGCTCATCACCTTCATACGCTCATCATAATTGCCCTGCGCAATACGCCGTGTCGCGGCAGAGAGCCTGCGCAGC
>NZ_JAYFPU010000325.1:0-8314 GCF_034927525.1 Christensenella sp. | reverse complement strand
TGGCAGATAATATGTTAAAAGGGGACCCGTCGGGCGCAAAAGAGATTGTTAAAAAAATGGGTAATCACAAGGACACCAAGTCTCATAATCGACACATAGGCAAAGAAGAGTGTAAATCAATGGGGCTTAATATTATCGATTTAGAAGAAATGGATGCAACGAAAAAAGGTGAGTGCTGCGATTTGCAAGATTGCTTGCTGACACTTCATCATGCATATATGCACACTTTTTCAAGTTCGTCTGCTTTAAAAATAGTAGAGAATCATCTAGGGAGCGGAAACACGATGATAATTAATGGTTGATATTTGCATTCGATTAGGTTTATAATAAGTTTAAAGGAGTGATTATTATGAGTAAAATTAATTTTGAAGAAGCATATAGCAAATTTGGAATAAAGAGTACTCCTATACAAAAAAATTATTCTCCCGAGCTACATGGAGCGAGTATTAAGCGGTGTTCTGTGCTCAAACAGGGAAACGTTTCTTATGATTATAAGAGTTGTTTCAATCCAGATTGTAAAAAAGAAGGGTTGTAAGCATATACTTACAGTGTAGGCAATAACCCACACCACCCCTAACCCCCACCCCCGGGGGTTCTTTTTTACCCCCAAACCCCGCAGACTTAGGTTTGTGGGCTTTTTTGTTGTGTAGATTAGGCGGGTTATCGTGTTGCATTTCGTGTTTTGGGTGCGCGTTTTGTGTTACAATACACATGAGAAACTAAGAACGGTAACTAACACGTAACTAACAAATAGGCTTGAAATCCGCATTGCGAAAGGGTTCCAGTTTTACAGCACATAAAAAAACCGATGGGTGAGATCGGTTTTTAAGGTTTCTTATTCAAATGGGGTATCAAAATTACTCAGCTTGACTGTTTAATTTTTTTGCCAATTGTGCTTTTACGCGATTTGCTTTGTTTTTGTGGATCGTGCCCTTTAAAGCGGCCTTATCGACTGCGCTCACAGCTGTTGTATAAAGCTCTTTTGCATTTGCATCAGAAGCAACCACTGCAGCATCAAACTTTTTAAGGTCTGTCTTAAGTGCGGACTTGATCATTTTGTTACGCAGCGTTTTTGTTGCGATAACTTTTACGCGTTTTTTAGCAGATTTGATATTAGGCAATTCATTCACCCCCGTATTTATAAATTCAACAAGTGATATATTATCACATCTATGCGGTCTTTGCAAGCAATTTTTATACTTTTGTCGCGTCTTTACTATATTTACACATTGTACTATAATAAATAACAGACAAAATGAATTTAAAACAGTTTTTAGGATGATAGCATGAAAAAAAACGATCTGCCGATTGGCATATATGATTCCGGCGTAGGTGGCGTAAGCGTGCTTTGCGAAGCAATGAAATGCTTGCCTCACGAAAACTTCCTTTATTATGGCGACAGTAAGCATGCGCCTTATGGGACGAAATCCGAAGAAGAGATCAAGGAATTATCGCTTAAGTGCGGTGAATTCCTTTTCAATCAGGGTGTAAAGATGATTGTCATCGCCTGTAATACGGCGACGAGTATTGTCGTACAGACGATGCGTGAGCGCTACAATATACCGATCATCAGCATCGAACCGGCTGTTAAGCCCGCACTTCTTGAGCGTCGGCAGGGGAGGATCATTGTCCTAGCAACACCCGCTACCTTAAAACAAAAGCGTTACCATACTTTGCTTGATAATCTTGATGCACAAGATATTGTGATCAACGTGGAATGCGCGCGTCTTGCCGACCTTATTGAGAAAGGCAACGTGGCCGATCCCCATATCAAGGCTTATATCCACGACAAGCTGGTTGCATACCGCGGACAGGCTATAGACGGCATCGTGATTGGCTGTACGCATTATTCCTTTGTTGCTGATAAAATCAAAGACATTGCCGCAAAAATGTTTCCGTCTTTTCTTGATGTATATGACGGCAGATACGGGACGGCCAGGCATATCGTGCATGTCCTAGACTTCGAAAATTTGCGGAACGGGCAAAATACGGATGGCACAATAGAATTTTTTACGTCAGGCAATGACGATTCTTTATCCGTATATCGCTACTTTCTGTCCTTGCTTTAAAAATATTTCAAAAAAGTAACAAAAAGGGCTGGCATTTTCATTAGCCTCGGTGTACTATATATAGTGTTCCGGACTTATCCTGACACTAAATATATTATACGGAGGACTTTTTCCTATGTTTAGCAAAAATGCGGTGACCGTCCTTGAGAGACGCTACCTAAAGAAAGACAAAGACGGCAAGCCGACCGAAAAACCGGATGATTTACTTGCGCGTGTAGCGCATGCGATCGCGGAGGCAGACCAGGAGTTTGACTTAAAGGCCGACATCAAAGCAACGCAAGACACATTTTATAAGATGATGGCGGATCTTCGCTTTATGCCGAATTCTCCTACGCTGATGAATGCAGGACGGGAGTTAGGGCAGCTCTCCGCGTGTTTTGTCCTTCCAGTCGCCGACAGCATGGAAGATATTTTTGATGCAGTCAAAAATGCCGCGCTCATCCACAAAAGCGGCGGTGGCACAGGTTTTTCGTTCACGCGTCTTCGCGGGACAGGTTCCTCCGTCAATTCTACCGGCGGTGTGGCAAGCGGCCCGGTCAGCTTTATGAAGGTGTTCAACGCGGCTACAGAAGCCGTAAAGCAGGGCGGTACGCGCCGTGGCGCCAATATGGGGATTCTTCGTATCGACCATCCGGATATCCTCGAATTCATCCAATGCAAGAAAAATACATCCGAAATCACTAACTTTAATATCAGCGTGGGGATCACGGAAGAATTTATGCAGGCAGTAAGCGAAAAGCGGGAATATTCGCTCATTGATCCGCATACAAAAGAAGAAGTAAAAAGGCTCTATGCGCCGGATGTATATGCGATGATCGTCAAAATGGCATGGACGAACGGCGAGCCGGGCATTGTTTTCTTAGACCGCATCAACCGCGACAACCCCGTTCCCAAGCTCGGCGAAGTGGAGAGCACGAACCCCTGCGGAGAGCAACCCTTGCTGCCGTATGAGAGCTGTAACCTCGGCTCCATCAACCTAAATGCGCTGATGGTGAAAAACGGCGGGGAATATGCGCTCGACTACGACCTTTTTAAGCAAACGATCAGGGATGCGGTGCATTTCCTCGACACTGTTATCACCGTCAATAATTATCCATTGGACGAAATCCGCGATATGACGCTCTCTACGCGTAAGATCGGGCTTGGTCTGATGGGCTTTGCGGATATCCTGTATAAACTGAAAATCCCGTACAACTCCGAAAAAGCGATCGAGCTTGCAGAGCATATCATGCAGTTTCTGCGCGACAATGCGCGTGAGATGTCGTCCGAGCTTGCAAAGCAGCGCGGAACTTTCCCAGCCTATGACGAAAGCGTTTTTCAGGGGCAGGGACTTGTGCAGCGTAACGCCACAGTGACGACGATCGCGCCTACGGGCACGATCTCCATCATCTGCAATTCTTCCTCGGGCATCGAGCCGGTGTTCGGACTGTCGTATATCCGCAACGTTATGGATAACGACGAGCTACTGGAGGTGCATCCATATTTTGAAGAAGTAATGAAGGAACGCGGATTGTATTCCAAAGAGCTCATGTCGCGCATTGCTTCTGAAGGGACGATCGCGCACATCGAAGAAATTCCTGAAGATATCAGAAACGTCTTTGTGACTGCGCACGACATCAATCCGGAGTCGCACGTACGTATGCAAGCGGCTTTCCAGAAATATACGGACAACGCCGTCTCCAAGACAGTCAACTTTCCGCGGGAGGCGACGCAGGAAGATGTGCGCAAGGTGTATGACTTAGCGTACAAGCTTGGCCTTAAAGGTGTGACGATTTACCGTGACGGATCGCGTGACGCGCAGGTCCTCAACATCGGCAAGGTCAACAAAAAAGAAGATGGGACGCAGATAGCTGTCGAGGATACAGAATCCGCCGGTATTGCGGTTGCACCGCGCGACAGGCCGGAGGTAACGCAGGGAATCACGCAAAAGGTGAAAATTGGTTGTGGAAATCTTTATATTACGGTAAACTACGACGAAAATGGTATTTGCGAGGTATTTACCAATCTTGGACGCGCCGGCGGCTGTCCGTCACAGTCCGAAGCGACGAGCAGGCTGATCTCTACTGCGCTTCGTTCAGGGATGGATGTGGATTCCATCGTAGAACAGCTTCGCGGTATCCGCTGTCACTCTACGCTCAGGAAGGGCGGAGATGTAAAGGTACTTTCCTGTCCTGACGCCATCGGCCGCGTACTGCAGACTGTCGCGCAAATGCAGGATGTTAAGATCGCACCGCTTATGCAGGAGGACGCAGAGCAGCAGCCGGACGACACAAAATGTCCGGAATGTGGCAAGACGCTGGAATTTGAAGGCGGATGTAACATCTGCCGTTCCTGCGGATATTCCAAGTGCGGATAAGCATATAAAAAGAATGGAAGGGCAGGCGGGGGTTCTGCCCTTTTTCTATGGATTTTATAGCGGTTTTGCATTATAATCTTAAATATGGAAAATGAACGTCACTTAACAGAATATGTAAAAAGCAACGGTTTAAAATACCACATCATCACCTACGGATGCCAGATGAACGAGCACGAATCCGAAAAGATAGCGGGGATACTGGAAACGCTTGGATTCGAGGCGTGCGCAACAAAGGAAAACGCGGATTTTATTCTTTTTAATACCTGTTGCGTGCGGGAAAATGCCGAACACAAGACATTCGGCAATGTAGGCGCACTGCGCAAGCTAAAGGATGAAAACAAAGGGCTGATGATTGCGGTGTGCGGATGTATGATGCAGCAGGAAGAAGTGGCGCAAAAGCTCTCAATGACTTTTCCATTTGTCGATATCATTTTCGGTACGCATAACATCCATACGCTTGCCAATCTGATAGGGGAATGTATCTTAGAAAAAAAGCGTGTGCTAGCCATACAGGACCAAGACACGCTCCTGCACGAAAATGTACCCGTTGCCCGGCATACATGGCCGCTCGCGTCTGTCAATATCATGTACGGCTGCAACAATTTCTGCACCTATTGTATCGTGCCTTATGTACGCGGACGCGAAAAATCCCGCAGTGCGCAGGAGATCATACAGGAAATACAAGGCCTTGAAGGATATCAGGAAATCATGCTGCTGGGGCAGAATGTAAACTCATATCACGGGGAAGGCATGGACTTTGCGGCTTTATTAGAAGAAATATGTGCGCAAACGTCTGTCCCGCGTATCCGTTTTATGACGTCGCACCCTAAGGATCTGTCGGACGCGCTGATCGATGTGATTGCAGATCAGCCACGTATTTGCCGCCATATCCATCTTCCGGTGCAGTCGGGCAGTACAGCTATCCTTACGGCGATGAATCGCGGCTATACGCGCGAACAATATCTTAGTCTTGTGAACAGAATACGTGAAAGAATGCCGGATATCGCACTTACAACGGATGTGATCGTAGGCTTCCCGGGCGAAACGGATGCAGATTTTGAAGATACGATATCCTTAATGGAAAAGGTGCGTTACGATTCTGCTTTTACATTCGTATATTCTAAGCGCGAGGGCACAAAAGCGGCAGAGATGAACAACGAAGTAGCTGAGTCTGTCAGAAAAGAGCGCATTATGCGGCTGGTGGCACTGCAAAATGCCATTACGGAAGAAAAGAACAAGGAGTACGAGGGAAAAACTGTCCGCGTACTGGTGGAGGGTCTCAGCACACGCGATAATAACCACGTCTGCGGACGTACAGACAGCAGCAAAATGGTAAATTTTGCAGGAAACAAGGACATGATCGGCAAATGCTACGATGTAGATATCGTACAGGGGAAAAAGACTACACTATTTGGGCGCATGACGCAGAAGCAGGGATAATTTATGGCACAGCTGACACCGATGATGCAGCAATATCTTGACCTAAAGGAAGAATATAAGGATTGTATCCTTATGTTTCGTTTGGGTGATTTTTATGAAATGTTTTTTGACGACGCGATCCTTGTGTCAAGGGAGCTGGAACTGACGCTTACAGGACGCGACTGCGGCCTTGAGGAACGCGCGCCCATGTGCGGCGTGCCGCATCATGCGGTAGACGCCTATATCGCGCGACTTGTCACAAACGGGCATAAGGTCGCGATCTGCGATCAGCTTGAAGACCCGCGCGCTACAAAGGGGATCGTCAAACGCGGGATCACGCGCGTGATCACGCCCGGTACGGTCGTAGAGACCTCCATGCTGCAGGAAAAAGAAAACAGCTATATCCTGAGCATCTTTTTTGGCGAAAGTGCGATCGGGCTTGGCTACTGCGACGTGTCCACAGGTGAATTTTGTTTGATGCAGGCAGAAGATGAAGCCGCATTGCTCAACGAAATGACGCGGCTTAACCCGCAGGAGATCATCGTTGCGGATTCCCATATAGGCAGGCTTCTGAAATTAACAGAAAAATCACGCTTCAAAAACGCATTCATCAATCCATATTTTGATTGGGCATACGAGGAACCCACGGCAAAAAAAGCACTGCAAACACATTTTAAGGTAAAATCCCTCAATGGTTTTGGATGTGCGGATTTAAATGACGCCTTAAGCGCTGCGGGCGCGCTCATGCAATACTTAAAAGATACGCAAAAAAACACTCTGCTGCACATCACAAGCCTGAAAGCACTGAAAGAGACGGCATTTATGGTGCTCGATCCCAATACGCGCCGTAACTTAGAGCTGACCCAGACCTTGATGGAAGGCTCGAAAAAAGGCTCGCTGCTGTGGCTGCTCGACAAAACAAAAACCGCAATGGGCGGGAGATTGCTCAAAAAATTTATTTTGCAGCCGCTGAAGAATATCAGTGAGATCGACGCGCGTCTTGATGCGGTAGACGAAGTACGGCAGGATCTGTATCTGCGCAATTCGCTTTCTGATTATTTGGGCGGTATTTACGATCTGGAGCGTATCATTACACGTATTTCCTACGGAACGATCGACGCAAAGGATTGCCTTTCGCTGAAAAGCTCCATTGCCGCGCTTCCATATTTAAAGGGTATCCTTGAAGAAACCGCAAGTCCGCTGCTTGCCGATATATGCGAAAATCTTGACGACCTTGCAGACATCCATGCACTGCTTGAGCAGGCAATCAACGAAGACGCGCCAGCCGGCATCATGGACGGTAATATCATCCGTCGCGGCTATCATCCGGAAATCGACGAACTGATCGACGCGTCCGTCAACGGAAAAAACTGGTTGCTGGAATTGGAAGCCAAAGAGAAGGAAGAAACAGGGATCAAAAATCTAAAAATTCGTTACAACAGAGTGTTTGGTTATTATATAGAGGTCACGAAATCTTACCTTTCGCAGGTGCCATACCGTTATTTGCGCAAGCAGACGCTTGCCAATTGCGAGCGCTATATCACCGAAGAACTGAAAGAGATGGAAGATACGATTCTGGGCGCGGAAGAAAAGCGCAATACGCTTGAATACCAGGTGTTTCTTGAGCTTCGCGACAAGCTGGCGCAAAATGTGGCGCGTATGCAGGGCTGTGCCGGACGCATTGCGCTGCTCGACGTGCTGCAATCGATGGCTGCTGTCGCATATGACAACAATTATGTGCGTCCTCACATGACGGACGACGGCGTGCTCAGCATCAAAAATGGCAGACATCCCGTTGTGGAAAGTATTTTGAAGCAAGGTTTTGTACCCAACGATGCGGCGCTTGACCACGCAGATAACAATATGCTTCTCATCACCGGGCCGAATATGGCAGGAAAAAGCACCTATATGCGCCAGGTCGGGCTGATTGTTCTAATGGCGCACATGGGCAGCTTTGTTCCTGCCGACGAAGCGCACATCTGTCTTGTTGACCGCGTATTTACGCGTGTGGGCGCGTCCGACGACTTAGCGTCCGGTCAAAGTACTTTTATGGTTGAAATGAACGAGCTTGCCAATATCCTCAACAATGCGACACAAAACAGCCTCTTGATCTTAGACGAGATCGGCCGCGGAACAAGCACGACGGACGGGCTGTCTATTGCGTGGGCGAGCGTGGAATATATCCTGCAAAAACTCCACGCAAAGACCTTATTTGCGACGCATTACCACGAGCTTGTAGAGCTGGAAAATATGTTTTCAGGTATCCGCAACTACTCTGTAGCCGTCAAAGAGCTTGGGAACGACATCGTTTTTTTGCACAAAATCGTTGCGGGTGGTACAGACCGCAGCTTTGGGATCGAGGTAGCAAAGCTTGCCGGATTGCCGCAGCAGGTGATCTCACGCGCAAACGTATTTTTAAACCAACTGCAGAATTATGAGATGTCTATCACAGGCGATGTCCCGGCTGAGG
>NZ_JAYFPU010000346.1:0-1880 GCF_034927525.1 Christensenella sp. | reverse complement strand
TAGGCCACCTTTTCTTCCTTGGTTCCCGGACAAATACTGTCTGTATCCTGTCCATAAGGCCCCATGACAAGGAGGGAATCCGCATGATTGCTGATTGCGGAAATAAACATACCGCGATCCGATACCATTTTTTTTAGTTTTTTTGCGCGATCGCCTTTAAGCACCTCTTCGGCATCGACCTGTCCATTTCCAATATACGCAGGAATCTCCACACATTCGTACCCGTGGGACGCAGCCATCTCTACGACTTCTTCCAACGGTTTTTCCGAATAGTTTACTGCGCAAAATCCAACCTTCATAGTGTTTCCTCCCAAAATAATCTTTACATGCCAGCCCGTGCGCCTTGTATAGTATACACGGCGCACGGGCTGGCTTTGTTACTTATCTATCGTTTGTCAATATCCTTTTACATCGTCCAAGCGTACGGATCTCCGCCGGGGATCAGGTATGTGTCAACATTGTCCTTCGTAACAACGATGGAATCCTTGATGATGCTCTGGTCTTTTGACGTTTCTTTTCCGTTGATGATATCAAGCGCGACCTGCAGAGCGTCTACACTTGCCGCACACGGCAGCTCCGTAAAGCCGATACATGTGCCGTCTTTCACCATCTGCGCCACGCCGTTTACACCATCAGCGTTTACGATGAAGATATTGTCGCTTTCGCGGCCCGCTTCTTTGATCGCATCATACGCCGCCAGCGTGACTACGCCGTCCTGCGAAAGGATACCGTCGATCTGGCCCGTGCCAAACTTTGTCAGCGTATCTTCCATAAAGGATTTTCCTTTGCTTGCTTCAAAATCGGTATACTGCCTTGCAACGATTTTGATATCAGGATATTGCGAAAGCACTTCATCCCATCCTTCTTTGTTAAGGTTATCCGTGCTGGAACCTGCAATCGAGTCAAGCGCGATCAGGTTGCCTTTGGGTTCGCCGTATTTTTCCGTCAGTGCGTCTACCATCAACTGCGCACATTCAACAGCGTTCTGTTTGTCGGAATACCCTACAAAGTGCGTATATTTGTCTGTGGAGGCGTGACGGTCGAAGATGATGACCGGAATGCCGCTCTCGTATGCCTGCTCGATGCCCGGGTTTACTGCGTCTTCTACAGCGGGGGAGATCAGCATTGCATCCGGTTTTTTCTGCAGCATCATTTCGATATTACTGTTCTGTGTATTTGCATCGTCGTGCGCATCGGATTCTTCCAGTGTGATTCCCAGCCTGTCGCATTCCGCTTTGAGCATATCGCGCATCGTTACGCGCCAGCTGTTGGAAATGGAAGCGTTTGCAAAAGCGATCGTAATTCCCTCACACGAGCCGTCCGCATATGTTGTCTTGGGGACAAAGCCACCTGTAGCGGCCGCTTCACCGGGCGCTTCGCTTGCGCTCTCACTCGGAGCCTCGCTGACTGCAGCACTTTCACTGGGGGCTTCGCTCGCCTGTGCCGGCTCAGACGGGCTCTGCGACGCCGCATAATCGGCTGAGCTGCAGCCTGTAAAGCAAAATGCCGACACACAGATCACCACAAGCACCATGGTCAATAACTTTTTCATTTTTCTTCCTCCATTCATTTTTTTACTTTTCAGTAGGATTATTGGAAAAATAAATTTCTAGAGCCCGCTTCGTATGCGAGCTTAAATTTTTATGCAAGCTGGATTCTTATTGTATTTCTTTAGCCGGGTAGGCCCTTTTGAGGACGTTTTACAAGCAGCGCATCCTTACGGATATATTTGCTGCATCGCTGCAAAATGAATTTTTGTGTTTTTTTTTGAATATTTGTTTTTATTTCTCTTTTTTTTCATTTTACACAAGCATTTCCGTATTTGCAAGTCTTTTTTGCAAAATTATTTGTATTTTTTGTATTTTTTTGTTAAAATGAAA
>NZ_JAYFPU010000273.1:0-9234 GCF_034927525.1 Christensenella sp. | reverse complement strand
CGCATATCTTCAGCATCTTTTTCGCGCGTCACAAAACCGTTATCTTCCAGTTTTTTTAGCACGCGCGTCACGACGGCTTCGTCGATCGTCAGAATGCGCGCAAGTTGGCGCTGGTTGATGCCCGGATTTTGGGATATGTGGATCAAAAAGGCATGGTCGGAATAATTGAGCCCATAAGGCTGCATCCGTTTGTTGATAAATTTTTGTGTCTGCCGATAAAGAATGGAAATCTGTCTTCCGATATCTTCTACCTGTTGGTTCCGCATAATGTACCCCCGAAAAATGTTTGCTAAGTCAAGTATTAAGATAAACAAAAACACTTGCTTTGTCAAGCATTTTTGTGGGGGAAATCATTCATTTTATATCTTTTTTGTGCTATAATATATCGGCAACGAAATTTTGAGCGAAACGGTAGAAGAAATGGATTTTTTTACACACATAACATCATTGCAGATTTTTGCACTCGTACTGCTGGCTGTGGGCGCGGTGATCAGCTTTACCGCCAAGCGCATCGCAAGACGGTTTTCGTATGAGCACGCAGACGTGGTATGGAAATTTATCGGGCTGGGATGCGCTGTCACCGGATTCCTGCTTGTTTTCATCTAATTATTTTTTGGAGGAAAGACGATGCAAAAAGAACTGAGCACGACGTATGATCCAAAGCAAACGGAAACAAAATTATACGAAAAATGGATGGGGAAAGGGTATTTCCATGCGGTCGTTGACCCGGACAAGAAACCTTTTTCTATTGTGATCCCGCCGCCCAACATCACGGGACAGCTCCATATGGGTCATGCGCTTGATAATATGATACAGGACGCGATCATCCGTACCAAGCGGATGCAGGGATATTCCGCGCTGTGGATGCCGGGAACAGACCATGCGAGCATCGCGACGGAAGTGAAGATCGTGGATGCGCTGCGCGAGGAGGGGATATCGAAAGAAGAACTCGGACGCGAAGGATTCTTGGAACGTGCATGGGAATGGAAAGCCAAATACGGCGGACGTATCGTAGAGCAACTGAAAAAACTTGGTTCTTCGCTCGATTGGGAACGCGAGCGCTTTACGATGGACGAGGGATGCAGCCGCGCTGTGCGCGAAGTGTTTGTGCGCCTGTATAATAAAGGATTGATTTATCAGGGCAGCCGCATCATCAACTGGTGCCCGGACTGCATGACCGCACTTTCCGACGCGGAGGTGGAATATGAGGAGCAGAGCTCGCATCTGTGGTATATGCGTTACCGCGCGCAGGATGGCGGTGAGGGCATTGTGGTCGCGACGACGCGTCCGGAGACGATGCTCGGCGATACTGCTGTAGCGGTCAATCCGGCAGACGGTCGCTATAAGGATTTGATCGGCAAAAATGTGATTCTACCGCTGCTTGATAAGCCCATCCCAGTGGTGGCGGACGAATATGTGGATATGGAATTTGGTACGGGGGCTGTGAAGATCACGCCCGCGCACGACCCGAACGACTATGAGGTGGGCGTGCGGCACGACCTGCCCATCGTACGCGTGATGAACGACGACGGCACAATGGCGGAAAATGCGGGCAAATATGCGGGACTTGACCGTAACGAGGCGCGTAAGGAGATCGTCGCGGACCTACAGGAGTTGGGTGCGATGGTCAAGATCGAGGAATATACGCACAACGTCGGGCATTGCTACCGCTGTCATACGGTGATCGAGCCGATTATCTCCAAGCAGTGGTTTGTTAAAATGAAAAGCCTCGCCGAGCCTGCCATTCAGGCGGTAGAGGACGGTCGCATCAAATTTGTGCCCGAGCGTTTTTCCAAAATATATTTCAACTGGTTATACAATATCCGCGACTGGTGTATTTCGCGCCAACTGTGGTGGGGGCACAGGATCCCCGCTTATACGTGCAGCGGGTGCGGCAAGATGATCGTGGCAACGGATATGCCGGACACCTGTCCGGACTGTGGCAACACGGTGTTTAAGCAGGAAGAGGACGTGCTCGATACATGGTTCTCGTCTGGCTTATGGCCTTTTTCCACGCTCGGTTGGCCGGACAAAACGCCTGAGCTTGACTATTTTTATCCGACGGACGTGCTCGTAACAGGATATGATATCATTTTTTTCTGGGTGGCCCGTATGATCATGTTTGGTTTAGAGATCATGGGGGACATCCCGTTTTCGACGGTGGATATCCACGGCATTGTGCGCGACGAGCAGGGGCGCAAGATGTCAAAATCGCTAAACAACGGCATTGATCCGCTTGAGGTGATCGATAAATATGGCGCGGACGCGCTGCGCTTTTCGCTTGCGATGGGTGTGAGCCAGGGCAACGATATGCGCTTCTACTGGGAAAAGGTGGAGGCTGCGCGTAACTTTGCGAACAAGATATGGAACGCGTCGCGTTTTGTGATGATGAATTTAAAGGGTGACGTTACGCCCATCGACGAAGCAAAGCTCGATATTGCCGATCAGTGGATATTGGGTAAGCTGAATGCCGCGATCCACGAGTGTACGGACAGCATGGAGAAATATGACTTAGGTCTTGCGGCGCAGAAGATATACGACTTTGCGTGGAACGAGTTCTGTGACTGGTACATCGAGATGGCGAAGCCACGGCTGTATGGCGAGGATGAAGATGTGAAGGCGGCGACGGTGAGCGTGCTTGTGTATGTGTTGAAAAACACGCTTAAGCTGCTGCATCCGTTTATGCCGTTTATCACGGAGGAGATATATACAAGCCTACCGGACGCGGACGAGACGATTATGCTGAGCGCGTGGCCGCTTGTGGAATATGAGGGCGGAAAAGTACAGGCGGAGATGATGAACGGCGTGATGGATATGATCCGTTCTATCCGTAACGTGCGTGCAGAAATGAACGTACCGCCGAGCGTGAAGGTGAAGCTGACCATTGTTTCCAAGCACAAAGAAGCGATCGAGGCATGCACGGAATACTTAAAGAAGCTGGCCTACGCAAGCGAAGTGGAGGTCGTGAATGACAAGTCGGGCATCCCGCAAAACAGCGTATCGGCTGTGTGCGCGGTGGGTGAAGCGTTTATGCCTTTGGCAGAGTTGATTGACGTGCAGAAGGAAATCGAACGCCTCAAAAAGGAAGCGGATAAAAACGCAGGAGAGATCAAGCGTGCGGAAGGTAAGCTGAGCAACAAGGGCTTTACGGACAAAGCGCCTGCGCATGTGGTGGAGGAAGAGCGGGCAAAGCTGAATACCTATCTTGAAATGCGTTCTAAACTAAGCGAACGGCTTGCGTTCCTTGAGGGGATGAAGTAAATGCAATATGTGCACCTTGCGGGAACGAACGCCAAGGGCTCCACAGCACAGTATATTGCCGGAATCTTGTCGCAAAAGCATACATGCGGGCTATTTACATCGCCGCATATTATTTCGCCGTGCGAGCGTATGCGTATCAACGGGAAGGATATCCCGGCGCGGCAATATGAAGAGTATATGGAAAAGGCAAGAGGTGAAAAGGATGATCACCTCTTTTCCGTTTGGACGAACGCGGCGTTGTTGTGGTTTGAAGACAACCATGTGGAATATGCCGTGATCGAGACGGGACTGGGGGGGCGGCTTGATCCGACCAACATCGTGCCGTCGAGGATGCAGGTCATCACGCCCATCAGCTACGATCATATGGCGCTTCTTGGGAATACGCTTACAAAGATCGCACGGGAAAAGTGCGGCATCATCAAGCCGGATTCTGTTGTGATCTCTCATCCGCAGGAAGATGAGGCCATGCGCGTGATCCGCGCAACATGCGAGAGGCAGAACGCGCGGCTCATCGTGCTTGACGAACAGGCGATACATGTACACGAAAGCGGAGTAGCAGGACAAACGTTTGATTTTACTTACAAAGGGAAGCGCTACCATGATCTTTTCATCCATGCGGCGTCGCCTATGCAGGTGCAAAATGCGTGTGTGGCGCTGATCGCTGCGGTGGAGCTTGGAATGGACGGGGAAGATATCGGGGCGGGGCTTAGAGAAGCGGTCATTCCGGCGCGTGTGCAGATGTGCGGGGATATTGTGATCGACGGGGCGCACAATCCGGCGGCGTTACGCGAGTTGTCGCACACGATCAAACAATATTTTGCGGGCAGGGATGTTACGGTGCTTGCCGCTGTCATGCGGGATAAGGATATTATGGGAATCACGCGCGAGATCGGTACGTTTGCCGACCGCGTCGTATGCACGTGCGCAGACAAAAAAAGAGGGCTGCCCGCACGTGAGCTGCAACCATATTTTTCGTGTGTGCAGTCAAACGAAGACCCTAATGCAGCATTTGTTGAAGCGCAAGCTCTTGCAAAACAAAAAAGAGGCATACTTGTGGTATGCGGCTCCTTTTACCTTGCCTCTTATGCACTGGGGCTTTTAACCGAGACTTGTGATGACGTGCTTATATAAAGAAATCGCATTGGAGCGCCAGTTATCGATCATGCGCTGTGCTTCTTCTTTGGAATAAACGATGCAGTTTAATTCGAATACGGTACGGTCGTCTTCCAACACTTTTAGGATCACGCGGTATTCGCCATCTGAAAGCTTGATCAGTTCGCCCACAAGCTGGGATTCCATCTTGAGCTCGGTGGCGTGCTGCTTTAAGTAATTGTCGATCGCCGCGCGAAAAGATTGCCGCAAATCATCCTGCAGCACCTCAAGCATATGCGCGCCTTTGTCAGTGATGCCGTATAGCACATTTTGCGGTGTTGCCTTGGAGTAAATATGCGCGCTTTGTGTAAGCTCGAAAAGGCATTCCTTCAGGTCAAAATAGCTCATAAACGAAAGCTCGCCCATGATGCGCACGATTTGTAGCTCGGAAAGGGCGATATCGCTTTTTTTTAGAAGATATAGCAGCAGTAGCTTGTTGTTTGCCACTGTTTGCTTTGGCTTTACCTGCATGATTCCACCTCAATCTCATTATAACATATACGCAAAAGTTTCAAAAGAAAGTATTGTGTTTTTGGGTGAAATCGGTATAATAGAAAGAGTTCGGGGTTGTAACTCAGTTGGTTAGAGTACTTCGTTGACATCGAAGAAGTCGCTGGTTCGAGTCCAGTCAACCCCACCAAATCGGTCATATCCGAACCTTTTCTTTTTAGATGGAGTGTTTGGTGTGAAAATCAGTTTGAAGGACAGGCGGTGAGCCTGTCCTTTTGTGTGTATGCTAAATACATATGATTTCAATTTTTGCTACAATATTATGTACTAAAGCATCAAATGAACTTTTATGTGCACGAGTAGGCAACGAGTAAAGGTCTAATAGATAAGGCCTCTGATTTATTAGAATAAAAATATGAGAGGCCTTATCTATTAGAAACAGGTGTAAAATCAACAAATTTCAACGTAATATGCCGAAACAACTTTAATTGCTGGATTATTCTAGTACTAAGTGATAAAATTAGTTACATGGTATAAGCTATTTGGAGGATGTTTATTTATGGCTACAACATCGCCAATAAAAAATACAAGCAAGGGCGATAGATTCAATTCTATTTTTGTTGAAGTCTGCTCTAAAAGCATGGAATTTACTAATCCTAATTGCGTTCGTATTTTTAGCTTAGATATCCAAAATAATTCTTTTTCTTATGTTGGGCTACATCAACTTTTACAAAATAACATTGGACGTTATGTCTTTTCAAGAGCTGCGATAGAACGGTTTTATCTAGATGATGAGACGGAGGCTATTAGTGCTAAGGCATTAGAACTATTGCGTGCCGCTAATAACCCACATGATTGTGGCGCTGGCGGTGAACTTGGAGAAATCTTGCTATATTTATTTTTGGAACAAAACTTAAATGCTCCTAAAATACTGAGCAAAATGGAGTTGAAGTCTTCTGAAAATCAGTATGTCTATGGAAGTGACGGAGTTCATCTGTTATTTTGTTCTGACAGTTCGGGGAAAGCTTTATGTCAGTTGGTCTTAGGCGAATCAAAAATTGTTGGGAGTCTTACATCAGCTATTGATGATGCATTTAAATCAATTACAAAAGTAATTGATACCCCTGACAATGAATTGCGTTTAATAGAAAGTAATATTTTTAAGGAATCCTTTGACAAAGAAACGGCAGACTATTTAAAGCAACTCATTATTCCTACAAAAAGAGACTTGAATATGCCAATTGACAAAGCGTTTGGTATATTTCTAGGCTATACCATAGAATTAGATTCCGCCTTGTTTTCCAATGCAGAATACCGGATTGCTTTGCAAAAAAAGATGATTGATGATATTACAAAACACACATCATACATAGAAGCGAAGATTAAAAAACAAAATTTGAATGCATATTCGTTCTATTTCTATATCCTTCCATTTGATAATGCTGCCAAAGATCGAGCGGATATAATAAATAAGTTGAAGGGTAAATAAAAATGGTAAAGACTTTTGGGGAATCTCTTTACGAGGACATTGACCATAACGAGTATCTCAAAGAATTATATAATGATATTTTGTTTAATTATTCAATTGCCTTGTTTAGAAACAATAAATCTATACCTAAAGATATAAACCTAAATCATGCCCTGCGTTTTGCGGACATTTTATCAAAATCTATACATCCTATGAAATCTGAAAAGCATAAAATGTGGGCGCAAGAAATTGTTGCCCTGTTAGACTTTTTGTATCCAAATGATTGTAGAATCAGATATTATATTGGTTCTATTTTATCTAGTGCAGGTAATTATCAAGGATTAGAATTGTATAAAGCATCATTTGGCGGAACAGATATATGGGATCAAATATACAATGAATATATTCGTGAATTGATGAAAGTTCCAGCAGACTCGGAACGTTATTTTTTTAAATCGCAGAGATTGATTTATAATTGTTTAGATCGTCAATATTTCAGTTACTCAGGTCCCACCTCTATGGGAAAGTCTTTTATCATGCGAATGTTTCTTAAGGAGCACGTTTTACAAAAGCATCAAAAAAATTTCGCAATTCTTGTCCCAACAAAAGCATTGATTAACGAGGTGTCTAGCAAGATAATTGAAGATCTAACTGACAATCTATCAAAATATGATTATAGGTTGATAACTTCGGCAGGTGCACTTTCATTACAACAAAAGCACAATTTTATTTTTATCTTAACTCCTGAGCGTTTATTATACCTCTTGTTAGATAATCCGATGATTAATTTAGATTATCTATTTATTGACGAGGCGCATAAGATATCTAGTAAAGATAGCAGAAGTCCGTTTTACTATAAAGTTATTGACTTAATAGTAAGAAAAAATAATAATACACATATTATCTTTTCTTCTCCAAATATCCCAAATCCAGGGATCTACTTGAAACTTATTCCACAGGCACAAACAGATACAGTGTTTGATTTAGCAACTTATTATGCGCCTGTAAGCCAAACGAAATATTTAGTCGATCTACAAGATCGTTCTATTCGAATATATAGCGAACCAAATAATGCTATGCTAGATGTCTGCTCTTTTAGAAGAGATGTAACATTAAGTGAGCTCATATTCCTTATTGGCAAAAATTCTCAAAACATTGTTTATTGTAACTCTACGTCAAAAGCAGTAAGTGGTGCAAGAGAATATGCTGAGAATTGTATCAAGAAATATGAGCCGAATTCGCAAATTATGTCCTTGGTTCGAGATATAAAAAATGAAATTCACGGCGACTATTATCTAGCAGAGGTATTAGAAAAAGGGGTTGCATATCATATAGGCTATCTTCCTTCAAATATCCGCATGAGAATTGAAGAGTTATATAAACAAGGTGATATCAAAACGATTTTTTGCACTAGTACGCTGGTGGAGGGTGTCAACCTCCCAGCGGATAATTTATTTATCACGAGTTGTAGAAATGGCATGTCAAATATGACCGCGGTGGACTTCAAAAATTTGATTGGTCGCGTCGGACGTATTGAGTACAACTTATATGGCAATGTTTTTTTAGTAGCTACCAATAGGCAGATGGATACAAAAAAATACGAAGAATTATTAGAAAAAGAAATCCCTGCACAAAAATTATCTCTTTATTCTGAGCTCACAAGACCTCAAAAGATTAAAATCATTGAATGCTTGGTGGCTGGTAATATTGAATTGCTGCGTTATCCTAAATCTCAGTCCGAAGATAATTATTCCCTAATGAGAAAATTTGCTATTATTTTGTTACGTGACATCTTATCTTCAAATGAAACAAGTGCTGTCTACAAAGGTTTTTTTGATCTATTAGATGAACAAAAAATTAGTAAAATAAAAGAAATGTTTCATGCCCAATCTCAAGATGATGATGACATAAATATTTCAACCGATCAGATAAATAATCTAACGGTGGCAATAGCAAAGGGACTAAAATATCCTGATCTAAATGAACATGGTCAAGTTGACTATAATACTTTGGTATCATTTTTGGAGAAGCTAAGTTCAATTTTCAAATGGGACAAATATGAGGTCAGTACTCTTGGATATCGCACAAAAAAGACGCAGCAGCTTGGAAAATTGAGATGGTATGCAGTAATATTAGCACAATGGATGACAGGAAATGGTTTAAATCTTATTATGAATGCTGCTATCGAACATAAACAACAAAATCCCAAGAGTGGTGTCAAAATAGATGGTCAGATTATTGAATACAATAACTCTAGAGAGCATAAGAATATAGTTATATCATCTACTTTGAATGCCATTGAGGACGTCATATTATTTAGAATAGCAAGTTATTTTTTAAGATTTTCTTTAGAATATAAAAAGCATCATAAAATTGAAAAACTTCAAAATGATTGGTATGAATATGTAGAATATGGAACCACAAATCTTTTCACTATCTTTTTACAACGAAATGGTTTCTCCAGAGAAACATCCACCTATATCAAAAAACATCGATGTGAATTCATTGTTGAAACAGAAGGCGATTATAGAATAAATAATCGGATTTTATTATGCACAAATGAAGGAGTACGTAAAGAGGCAGAAGATATAAAGTATAACATTCCTGAACTTTTTATCGATTGAGTATTTTTGTGAAGTAGTGCCATGATAAACATAGTAAATCCACATACTCTAAATGAAAGCTAGTATATATCATAGAAAGAAGTAAAGAATATGCCAAGAAATTACGATAACATTGAAGAAAAAATCTCTGAAACAGGCTTTTTTTCAGAATATCTTCCTCCTTGCTTTGAACTTGATAGAGCAGTTTTTTTGCACCCACCCACAGAAAATTGTGACTTAATTGAGCCATATTGTTATACAATGAGCCGCTTCAGTGGAAATGATGCTCGAAGAAATATA
>NZ_JAYFPU010000183.1:0-13170 GCF_034927525.1 Christensenella sp. | reverse complement strand
GAAATCATCAACCGTTTTCCGGACAGCGACGTAAATTTTTCCAGTATTAATGAAAATTCTGTGGAGATCAGCTGCCTGACTTCAAAGGTCGTGCTGCAGCAAATGAATCCGGAAGAATTTCCGATATTCCCTGTGCTGGAGCAAAATGAACAGATCAAGATCGCGCAGAATGTACTGAAGAGTATGATCAACCAGACGATATTCGCTGCTGCGGTCAATGAAGACAAGCCGATTTTGACAGGGCTTTTATTCGATATTGGAAAAGATTCGCTGACGGTCGTGGCGCTTGACGGATACCGTATGGCGGTGAGAAAGCAGCAGGCGATATCGGACATCGAAAAAAGCTGTGTGATCCCGGCGCGTACGCTGCGCGAGGTTTCAAGGATCATAGACGATACGGAAGAAAATATCAAAATATCGATCAGTGGGAATATGGCGCTTTTTGAAGCGAACCATACGCAGATATTCACGCGGCTTCTGGAGGGGGAATATATCAATTACAAGAATCTTCTGCCAAAGGATTGCGCGACGAGCGTCAAGGTGGAGACGGGAATGCTCAAAGACAGTATAGAGCGTGCGTCTATCCTCGCCCGCGAGGGAAGCAATAATGTCGTGAAATTTGAAATAAGGGAAAAAAACTTAGATATCACTTCCAATTCGGAAATGGGGAATATTGATGAGAAGATTCCTGTGATCACGGAAGGAAACGATCTGAAGATCGCGTTCAACGCAAAGTATGTGCTGGATATCTTAAAGTGTGTGGATGAGCCTGAAATACTGATGCAATACAATACGGGCGTTAGTCCGTGTATCGTCAAGCAGGAAAATTCGGATATCTACGAATATCTGATTTTGCCCGTGCAGCTGCGTGAAGACTGAGCTTGAAGAAATAGGAAGAAAGTGCGTATACTGGGTTTGGTATACGCACTTTTTGAACTTTTGAAGGGAAAGATTGATGTTTTTAAAAAATATCAGGCTGATTCATTTCAGAAATTATGAACAACTGAATATCGATTTTTACCCGGGCATCAATATCCTTTACGGCAGGAACGCGCAGGGAAAAACCAACGTTTTGGAGGCGATCAATATTTGCGCGAACGGAAAATCATTCCGCGTGAATACGGATAGTAAAACGATCATGTTTGAGCAAAACGAAGCGTATATCAAGGCTGCATTCGAACGCAATGAACAAATAAACCATATCGAAGTGTTGATCGAAAAAGAAAAAAAGAAAAGCCTGAAAATCAATGGTATCCCCGCGAGGAGCTTAAGGGAATTGTTGGGAAACCTTTATGTCGTCGTTTTTTCGCCGGAGGATATCAAAACGGCAAAAGAGGGGCCGTCCCTGCGGCGCGCGTTTCTTGATGGTGAGATATCCAAAATCCGGCCTTCGTATGTGGATGCTTTAAAAAAATATACGCGCATCATTGCAGAAAAAAATGCCTTGTTGCGTTCAAAGCGTGTGGATAAAAAAGAAATCATGCTCGAGGCTTATAACGAACAGCTGGAGAGCTATATCAAAATGATATTGAAAAACAGGAAAGCATATATTAAAAAGCTGAACGAATATGTGAATGAGACGCACCAGGAGATATCAGGCGGGACGGAAAAAATCAATATCCGCTATAAGGAATCCATCCCCGAAGAAAGCATCCGTGAAACGCTGCAAAAACTGGTTAAAAAAGAGATTGCCGATTTTAGCTGCGCAGCAGGCCCTCACAGGGACGATATCGATATTATGATAAATGATAAGGACGTACGCGTTTACGCGTCTCAGGGGCAGCTCAGGACGCTTATGCTGGCTGTTAAAACAGCATGCCTTAGAATCCTTGAGGAAAGTACGGGAGAGAGACCCGTTCTTTTGCTCGACGATGTGTTTTCAGAACTTGATGATGCGCGCAAGAAAAATTTACTCAAAGCCCTTAAGGGGATACAGGTCTTTATTACCACGGCAGGAACAGAAAAAATAGAATCCACAGAACATGTGCATAAATTCGAAGTTTCAGGCGGAATTATCACGCCAAAAAGCTAAAAAACGCTTCCCTATTATATATATATATAGTATAATATATATAGTAGGAGAGTTTTGCTTTATATGATTTTACATTTGGGAAGCGACTATTTTGCGAAGACAAAGAATATCGTTATGATACTGGATTATGAAGAGGCTGTAAGCAACGAAGATACAAGCCTTTTTTTAAAGGGGATCGAGTGTGTGAAAATCACGGAAGAAGACCCTAAATCCATCATCATCACACAGGAAAAAGACGAGAGACGCGGCTTTCTTTCGCCTATTTCGGCGCGCACGCTGCTAAAGCGCAGCAAGAAATTTGAGCTGAATGACGAAAACCGTGTTTTGCGATAAAAGAGAGGTACATGAATGAGTAATCAACATGAACAGTATGACGAAAGTCAAATCCAGATTTTAGAGGGGTTAGAACCTGTAAGGAAGCGTCCGGGCATGTACATTGGGTCTACCGACCTGCGTGGGCTGCACCACCTCGTATACGAGATCGTGGATAACTCAATCGACGAGGCGATGGCGGGATATTGTACGGATATCTACGTCGTAATCGAAGAAGACGGCAGTATTTATGTGCGCGACAACGGTCGCGGCATCCCGACAGGCATGCACCCGCAGGCGGGGGTATCGACGCTTGAGGTAGCGCTCACCATGCTGCATGCGGGCGGAAAGTTCGGCGGCGAAGGATATAAGGTGTCCGGCGGCCTGCACGGCGTGGGTGTATCTGTCGTAAATGCGCTTTCGCAGAAGCTTGTGGCAAAGGTACGGCGCGAGGGGAACGTTTACCAGCAGTCCTTTGAACGGGGCGCGCCCACTTCTACGCTGGAGATCGCGGATCATTGCGGGGAGGATGAAACAGGAACGGAGATCCGCTTCTGGCCGGACCCCGAGATTTTTGAAGACGTTAATTTTGTATATGATACGCTGCGCGTACGTTTGCGTGAGATGGCGTTCCTTAACAGGGGAATCAGCATCACGCTAAAAGACCTGCGCGGCGAAAAACCGTTGGAAAAAGTGTATTGTTACGAGGGAGGCATCAAGTCCTTCGTGCAGTACCTGAATAAAAACAAAAGTCCGCTCTTTGAAGATCCGGTATATTTCTGTACGGAAAAAGGGACGTCCATCGTGGAGGTGGCGATGCAGTACAACGAGGGATATGCGGAAAATATTTTCTCGTTTGCGAACAACATTTCTACGCACGAGGGCGGTTCACATTTGAATGGCTTTAAAAACGCGCTGACGCGCGTTGTGAACGATTATGCAAAGCGCATGAAGCTTGTTAAGGAAAATGAGCCTACGCTCTCAGGCGAGGACATCAGGGAAGGCCTGACGGCTATCATCAGCGTGAAGCTTACAGACCCGCAGTTTGAGGGACAGACCAAGACAAAGCTTGGTAACAGCGAGATGCGCGCATTGACGGACAGCACAGTCGCAGAGGGGCTCAATGCGTTTTTGGAGGAAAACCCCGCCACGGCAAAGGTCATTGTGGATAAATGCCTGACTGCAAAGCGCGCGCGCGAAGCGGCGAAAAAGGCAAGGGAGCTGACGCGGCGTAAAACGGCGCTCGAATCTGCGGCTTTGCCGGGCAAGCTTGCGGACTGCTCGGAAAAGGACGCCAGCAAGTGCGAGATATTTATCGTTGAGGGAGATAGCGCGGGCGGCAGCGCCAAGCAGGGACGGGACAGACGCTTTCAGGCTATTTTACCGCTGCGCGGCAAGATTTTGAATGTGGAAAAAGCACGGCAGGACCGTGCACTTGCAAACGCGGAGATCAAAGCGATGATCACAGCGTTCGGCGCGGGCATGGGCGACGAGTTCGATGTAGAAAAATTGCGTTATCATAAGATCGTGTGCATGACGGATGCGGACGTCGACGGCAGCCATATCCGTATTTTGCTGCTCACGTTCTTCTACCGCTATATGCGCCCACTGATCGAAGGCGGCTATGTATATATCGCGCAGCCGCCGCTTTACAAGGTCAGCAAAAAGGGCAAGGAAGATAAATACTTATACAGCGACGAAGCGCTGCAGGAATATCTGGCGGAGGTGGGCGACGGCGCTGCCATCCAGCGGTATAAAGGTCTCGGCGAGATGAACCCCGACCAGCTATGGGATACAACGATGGACCCTGAAACGCGCACGCTCTTGCAGGTGGATATGGAAAACGCGATCGAGATCGAGGAAACGTTTTCTATACTGATGGGCGACAGCGTGGAGCCGCGCAGGGAGTTTATTGAAGAAAACGCCAAGCTGGTCTCTAATCTGGACGTTTGAGGATAAAATAAAGTTTACAAACTTTGAAGGACGAGGTAATTGTTTTGGAAATTACGAAAAACATCGTACCTATTGATATCAATAAGGAGATGCAGAAATCGTTTATCGCATATGCGATGGCGGTCATCATCAACCGTGCGCTGCCGGATGTGCGCGACGGTTTGAAGCCTGTTCACAGGCGTATCCTTTATTCAATGGGCGAGCTCAGCATGTATCCGGACAAACCATACCGCAAAAGCGCGCGTCTTGTGGGCGACGTGCTTGGTAAGTATCATCCGCACGGCGATACGGCGGTTTATGACGCAATGGTCAGGATGGCGCAGGACTTTTCCATCCGCCACCAGCTTGTCGACGGTCACGGGAACTTTGGTTCTGTAGACGGCGACGGCGCGGCTGCCATGCGTTATACGGAAGCGCGTATGTCAAAGATCACGATGGAGCTGATGCGCGATATCGATAAGGATACCGTGGATTTTTATCCTAACTTTGACGAAACGCTGGAGCAGCCTTCAGTGCTGCCCGCGCGTTTTCCAAACCTGCTCGTAAACGGTACGGGCGGCATCGCGGTCGGTATGGCGACAAACATCCCGCCGCACAATCTGGCAGAGACGATCAATGCGACGATCGCGCTTATCGACAATGCAGAGATCACGACTGAGGAGCTCATTGACATCATGCCCGGGCCGGACTTTCCGACGGGCGGTATCATTATGGGCGTATCGGGCATCCGCGAAGCGTATAAAACGGGCCGCGGCAGAATTCGCGTGCGAGCAAAGGCGGAGATCGAAAAGCATGGCGAAGACCGCGAGCGTATCATCGTAACTGAGATACCGTATCAGGTCAACAAGGCGTCGCTGGTGGAAAAGATCGCGGAGCTTGTTCATGACAAGCGGCTGGAAGGGATTTCCGACCTGCGAGACGAATCGGACAAGTCGGGTATGCGCATTGTGATCGAATTAAAACGCAACGCGAACGCGAACGTCGTGCTCAATCATTTGTACAAGCATACACAGATGCAGGATACGTTCGGCGTGATCATGCTTGCCCTCGTCGAAGACGAGCCACGGGTGCTTGGCTTAAAGCAGGTGCTGGAATATTACCTCGAGCACCAGAAGGAAGTCATCGTACGCCGTACGAAATTCGAGCTGGAAAAAGCGCAGAAACGTGCGCATATTTTAGAAGGCCTCATTATTGCGCTCGACAATATCGACGAGATCGTTGCGCTGATCAAAAAATCGCCGGATGCGGTCACTGCGCGCGCGGCGCTTTCAGAGCGGTTCGGGCTTTCGGAAATACAGGCACAGGCGATCCTCGATATGCGTTTGCAGCGCTTAACAGGCCTCGAGCGCGACAAGATCGAAGCGGAATATCAGGAGATACTCGCGAAGATCGAGCATTTCAACGCGATCCTTTGTACGCCGCAGATGGTTCTTGACATCATCAAGGAAGACCTTGTGGAAATTCGTGATAAATATGCGGATGCACGCCGTACGGAGATTACGTTTGACGAAGACGACATCGATCTCGACGAGCTGATTGCACGCGAGGATATGGTCGTGACGCTTACGCATTACGGGTATATCAAGCGCATCAGCCTAGAGACATACCGTGCCCAGAGGCGCGGCGGGCGGGGCATCACGGCGATGTCTACGCGCGAGGAGGATTTTGCGGAGCAGGTATTCGTGACGTGTACGCACAACCAGCTTTTGTTCTTCACGAACAAGGGCAAGGTATATATGAAAAAGTGCTACCAGATCCCTGAATCCGGAAGGACGGCAAAGGGAACGGCGATCGTCAATATGCTCAACCTCGATCCGGATGAGAAGATATCCGCCGTGTTCCCCATTGAGACGGAGATCGAAAAGCATTCCAATCTTGTGATCGTCACCAAGGGCGGCGTGATCAAGAAAACGCCGTTCTCGGAATATTCCAATATTCGCCAGAACGGGTTGCGGGCGGTCAATCTGCGCGAAGACGACGAGTTGATCTCTGTTATGGAGACGGACGGCAGCAAGAATATCGTTGTCGGTACGCGCAACGGCATGTCTATCATCTTCAACGAAGAGAACGTGCGCCCCATGGGCCGTGTTTCCACAGGTGTACGCGCAATCAAGCTGCGCGCGGGTGATGAGGTCGTGGACGCTTGTATCGTGGAAAAGGACAAGCAGATACTGGTCATCACGGAGAACGGCTACGGCAAGCGTACGGAGGCAAGCGAATACAGGCTGCAGACGCGCGGCGGTATTGGCCTTAAGACCATGAACATCACTGACAAGACAGGAAAGATGTGCGGGCTTAAGATCGTGGACGGCAGCGAAGAGATCATGCTCATCAACGATGCGGGCGTGGTCATCCGTATGAGCGTCGACGAGATTTCGTTGATCGGACGTTCCACACAGGGCGTAAGGCTGATGCGTGTGGACGACGAGACAAAGGTCGTATGCGTCGCCAAATTCGTGGAAAACGAATACGATGAGGCAGACCCGGAAGGCTGTGGCTGCGAGACGGAAGAAAACGAAGTGCCAGAAATGCCGAAGGAATAAGAAGTGCATAAAACCGGCACAGATTGTGCCGGTTTTTGTATATGTGGGAGAAAAGTATGACGGAAAAAGAAAAGATGCTGCACGGTGAATATTACGATGCGACAGATGCACAGCTGCAAAAGGAGCAGATGCGCGCGGCCTTGTTGTGCAGGCAGCTGAACGAAATCAGTCCTGCCGAGCCGGAAAAGATCGACGAAACGTTTTGCGAGCTGGTGTGCGCACAAAGGGGAAGCGTTACCGTACGGCAGCCATTTTATGTGGATTATGGCAGCAATATCACGATCGGCAAAGGGACATACATCAATTTCGGCTGTACGATCCTTGATGTATGCAGGGTGGACATTGGCGAAAATGTGCTGATCGCGCCAGGGGTACAGATCATCGCGGCAACGCACCCGATCGATCCGGCGGAGCGCCTGACAGGGAAGGAATACGGTAAGCCGGTCATGATCGGCGACAATGTGTGGCTGGGCGCAGGGGTCATCGTATGCCCGGGCGTTAGGATCGGCAACAACACGACGATCGGTGCGGGCAGCGTGGTCACAAAAGACATCCCGGGAAACTGTATTGCCGTCGGAAATCCGTGCAGGATATTGAGGACGATTTAAAGGTGATTATTGCTTGACAATAAAGCGCGTGGTTTGGTATACTGTTAAAGCGTATTTGAATGGGAGATGTTCATAAAGCTGCGGAATATTTCTTCTGGAGAGGTACCGAAGCGGTCATAACGGGGCGGTCTTGAAAACCGTTAGGGTGCAAGCCCACATGGGTTCGAATCCCATCCTCTCCGCCAATTTTTAAAAATTGCGGAGGCAAAGCCGCTTAATATAAATTATCAAAATTCAGTTGGAGAAGTACCCAAGTACGGCTGAAGGGGCTCCCCTGCTAAGGGAGTAGGCTGAGGTAATCGGCGCGAGGGTTCAAATCCCTCCTTCTCCGCCAAAAAGAACCGCTTATATAGCGGTTCTTTTGCGTTTTGTGATGTTTTTACCCTTTTGCCACACTTTAATTTACCCTTTAGAGAATGACAAGAAAAATTTTGAGTGACGCTTTCTGAAAAACGGCTTTTTGTTTTCAATTAACAAATCATTCACACTTTCTTTCTTGACAAGAAAAGCAAAAAGCGATAAAATAGTCCAAAACAACAACTGTTAAAACGTTGGACTTAGTGAGGGCGCAGATATGGAAGGAAAATGGAGCAAAGAACAGGAAGCAAGGATGACGGAGAAATGGAACTCCATCAACAGGCTGTCCGAAGAATATGCAAAGGCGGCAGGATTGACGCCAATGAGCCTTGCCGTTTTGACGATCATCTATGAAAACCAGATGGATTGTACGCAAAAGCTGATCTGCGAGCAAAGCCAATTCAACAAGCAAAGCGTGAATATGATCGTGAAATCGTTTTGGGAACAAGGATATGTGGAGCTTGCGGAAAGCAAGTCAGACCGCAGGAACAAACAGGTAACATTGAGTGGAAAAGGGAAAAAGTATGCGAAGCGGCTCGTTGAACCGTTATTGACGGTCGAGCAGAGTGCGTTGGGACGGCTGACGCTCGAGCAAAGCGAAGTGTTGCTGATGTTCCTCGATATTTACGAAGAGTATTATCAAAAGGGAATTACTGAATTGAAAGACAGCTTGAATAAAGGACGTGATGATCATTGAATGAAGAAAAATGGGTGCATTGTCCTGTTTGCGAAAGCAAAACCAGGGTCAGGGCACGATATGACACGATACTGGAACGGTTTCCGCTGTTTTGTCCCAAATGCAGAAGAACTGTTCTGATCGATCTAAAAAATTTAAAAACAACCGTGATTTCTGAGCCCGACGCACAGACGCAGAGCCAATAAAATCGTGAAAACATTTTATTGGCTCTTTATTTTATAACCGAATGGAGGAATAGCTTTGATCAAAATACTAAAAAACCTTACAACAAAAGAATGGGGCTTTATTGGGGTGAGCGTTGTTCTCATCGTCTTTCAGGTGCGGCTCGACCTGACGCTGCCTGAATATATGGGAAAAATCACAGAGCTTGTACAAATGCCCGGAAGCCAAATGAATGAAATTCTGGCCGCGGGTGGCAGTATGCTGCTCATTACCGTAGGAAGCGCCGCGGTGTCCATCGCAATCGCGTGGTTTGCCGCAAGGATCGCTTCTAACTTATCGGCACGGCTTAGGACCAAGCTGTTTCAAAAGGTACAATCGTTTACGATGGAGGAGGTAGGCCACTTTACGATCCCGAGCCTCATTACAAGGACGACCAACGACATCACGCAGATCCAAAATTTCGTCGTGATTGGACTGCAGATCATCATTAAAACGCCGATCCTGGTGGTATGGGCCATCATAAAAATCATGAGCAAAAGCTGGCAATGGTCGCTCTCGGCGGGGGTCGCTGTTGGCGCGTTGGTTCTTTTGGCAGGCGTGCTGATCGCGCTGGTGATCCCTAAATTCAAAATGCTTCAGCAGCAAACCGATGACATCAACCGCGTTTCAAGGGAGCACCTCACGGGTATCCGCGTTGTCCGCGCTTATAACGCAGAGAAATATCAGGAGAAAAAATTCGAGAAAAAGAACGAAACGCTTACCCGTACGAATATGTTCGCAAACAGGGCGATGGCGGTTATGATGCCGGGGGTAGAGCTGATCATGAACGGATTGACGCTGTCGGTATATTGGATTGGCGCGGCGTTGATCACCGCCGCAGCAGTGACGCAGCGTCTTACCCTGTTCTCAGATATGATGGTATTCTCTTCCTATGCGATCCAGTTGCTGATGGCGTTTATGATGCTTGTCGTGGTACTGACACTGCTTCCTCGCGCAAGCGTGTCAGCAAGCAGGGTCAACGAAGTACTTGGTACGGAACCGGTTATCAAAGATGGATACATTAGCGAATCCAAAAACGGTATGAGCGGCGAAATCGAATTTAGAAATGTCAATTTCAAATATCCCGACGCGGATGATTATGTGCTGGAGAACCTTAGCTTCCAGGCAAAAAAAGGAGAAACCGTTGCTTTTATCGGCTCGACGGGCTGCGGAAAGAGCACTGTGATCAATCTGATCCCAAGGTTTTATGATGTCACAGGCGGCGAGGTTTTGGTGGATGGTATAAATGTCAAAGACTATGCGCAGTCCGTGCTGCGCAATAAGATCGGTTATGTGTCCCAAAAAGCGGTACTGTTCCAAGGCAGTGTTTCTTCCAACGTATCCTTTGGCTCAAATGGCTCGAAAGATATTCCGAAAGAAACGGTCGTCGCGGCGATCGCGACCGCGCAAAGCACTGATTTTGTGGAAAATATGGAGAATGATTATGAAGGATACATCGCACCGGGGGGAACAAACCTTTCAGGCGGGCAAAAGCAACGGCTGTCCATCGCGCGTGCGATTGCGCGGGAACCGGAAATCCTGATTTTCGACGACAGCTTTTCCGCGCTTGATTACAAAACGGACCGGCAACTGCGAAGCGACCTGAAAAAAAGCGCGAAGGGCGCCACGGTGTTGATCGTTGCGCAGCGTATCGGGACGATCAAAGACGCCGACAAGATCATTGTTTTGGAAAACGGCAGGATCGCAGGGATGGGCGTGCACCGCGAGTTGATGAAAACCTGTGAAGTATACAGGGAGATTGCCTATTCGCAGCTTTCAAAGGAGGAACTGGAGAATGAGTAAAGAAAGGATCAACGATCAAAGAACGGATCAAATAGATGCGATGGGTTCCGCCGATTTTGGAGCAGGCGTGGGCGGAACGATCGAAAAAGCAAAGAACGCGAAAAAAACGTGGAAACAGTTATTTTCTTATTCCAAAAAGCACATGGCAGGGTTTATCATTGCCATTATTACGGCGGTGGCGGGTACGGTTCTTGCATTGATCGGCCCTGATAAACTGTCGGAAATCACAAACATGATCACAGCAGGGCTGTCGTCGACCATCGACATTGCCGGCATTGCGAAAACAGGTATTTTTTTGGCGGCGATCTATGTGCTGAGCGCGGCCTTTTCCACAATACAGGGTTGGATCATGGCGACGATCACGCAAAAAATATCCAAAAGCCTGCGTTCGGACATCGAAAAAAAGATCAACCGGCTGCCCATGTGGTTCTATCATAAAAACACCACAGGGGATATCCTCTCACGTATCACAAACGATGTGGATACGCTGGGGCAGAATCTAAACACCAGCCTGACGACGCTTGTTGCGTCGATCACAATGCTCGGCGGTTCTCTCATTATGATGTTCATCACAAACTGGATCATGGCGCTCACCGCGGTGGGTTCTGTGCTCATTGGCTTTGTGATCATGATGGTGATCATGAAAAAATCCCAAAAGCATTTTGACGGTCAGCAAAAGTATCTGGGAAAGATCAACGGCCATGTCGAGGAGACCTTTGCGGGGCATACAGTTGTAAAGGCGTACAATGGCGAGCAGCAAACACATGAGGTTTTTCAGGGGTTCAACAAAAAACTAAAGAAAAATACCTATATGGCACAATTCCTTTCGGGCATGATGATGCCGATCATGATTTTTGTGGATAACATCGGCTATGTCGCGGTAAGCGTCGTCGGTGCGGCATTGGCGCTTTCCGGCGCGATCCCTTTTGGGGTGATCGTAGCATTCCTGGTGTATGTCCGTCTATTCACGCAGCCCATTACACAAATCGCCCAGCTTACGCAGGGGCTGCAAATGGCAACTGCCGCGGGGGAACGTGTGTTTGAGTTTTTAGACGCCGAAGAAATGAAAGACGAAGGCCATAAAAAAGCGGAGGCTCACGAAATAAAAGGGTGCGTAGAATTTAAGCATGTGAAATTTGGGTATGAAGGTACAGATAGGATCATCATCAAAGATTTTTCCGCAAAGGTGCAACCCGGACAGAAAATAGCGATCGTCGGTCCCACCGGAGCGGGAAAAACGACGCTCGTCAACCTGCTTATGCGCTTTAACGAAATCAATGGCGGGGAAATCCTGATCGACGGCGTTCCCATCAGCCAAATGACAAGGGAGCAGGTACATTCGGCCTTTTGCATGGTGTTGCAGGACACGTGGCTTTTTGAGGGGACGATACGCGAAAACATTGTTTACAACAAACAGAATGTGACGGATGAAATGATCGAAAATGCCTGTACGGCTGTCGGCCTGCACCACTTTATCCGCACGCTTCCAAACGGCTATGATACGGTTTTGGACGACAAGGTCAACCTTTCGGCAGGCCAGCGGCAGCAAATAACGATCGCGCGGGCAATGATCGACGATGCCCCAATGCTGATCCTTGATGAGGCGACGAGCTCGATCGACACAAGAACAGAATTGCTGATCCAGCGGGCGATGGACAAGCTGATGCAGGGGCGCACCTCGTTTGTCATTGCGCACAGGCTTTCTACGATCAAGAACGCGGACGTCATTTTAGTGCTCAAGGACGGCGACATCATAGAAAGCGGAAACCATGAGGCGCTCATGCAAAAAGGAGGTTTTTACGCCGAGCTTTACAACAGCCAATTCGAAGTTGCGTAGAAAAGAATCCTATGAGAACACGCGGCAGATAAAGATTCAAACATCCTCGTTTGTTATTGTAACAAGTTTATGCCTCTGTTATACTGAAAAAGGCAAAAACAGTTTTGAAGCGAGGTTTTACACATGCCTGTGCAACGGCATGCCTGGATGGCCTCGTTTGTGTAAACACTGAAAAAACCCGCTTATTAAGCGGGTTTTTTGTTGCATATCATCAACAGACCAGGAAGGATAACCGAATGAAAAAGCCTGCTTCCCCTGTAGACCAGCTCGACCATGCCGCGATGCGGCGGTTGAAGAAGGGCATACATTTTTTAAATAACTGGCTGGCGTTTTGCGCATTGGCCGTGCTTGCCACAGTAACGACGATCTTGTTCATCGTTGGGTCGCAGGACATTGCGGCCGCAGAAAACGCGGCAAACGTATGGCAGCAATTTTGCCTGGTGGCACCGCTTGCCGTGGCTGCTGTGGTATCCACGCGCACGGGAGGGCTCGACCTTTCGGTGGGCGGGATCATGGCTTTGTCGGCAATGATATTTGTCTTTAACGCGTCCGCAGGCAATGCGGCTGCGGGATTTATACTCGCGCTGATCGTTTGTATCGCGGTCGGTTTTTTGAACGGACTTTTTATTATGGTAATGCGCATCCCCGCTATTTTGGTCACAATAGCAAGCGCTATGCTGACGCGGGGCATCGCTATGTGGGGCACAAACAGTACGTCCGTTACCTTACCGGCGGAATGGATGGACATGAAAGAAGCTGCCGCCGTTATCGCGCTGGTTGTGTCGGTAGGCATCGCCATTCTGCTGCTTTGGCGGACGGGCAGGTTT
>NZ_JAYFPU010000128.1:0-3346 GCF_034927525.1 Christensenella sp. | reverse complement strand
TCAAAAACGTGAACTTTGCCTATCCGGGCGCAGACGCAAATGTGCTGACAGACATCAATTTTGTCGCAAGGCCGGGCGAGACGACCGCGTTCATTGGTTCTACCGGATCGGGCAAATCTACTGTAGCAAACCTGATCCCGCGCTTTTATGACGTGACAAGCGGCAGCGTAACGATCGACGGTGTGGACGTACGCGACGTAACGCGTCACGATCTGCGCGACCAGCTCGGCTATGTGCCGCAAAAGTCGGTGCTGTTCTCAGGCACGGTCGCTTCCAACTTAAGGCTGGGCGACGAAGGTGCGACGGACGAACAGCTTGAAAAAGCGGCGGAAGAGGCGCAGGCGATGGAGTTTATCAGAAAAGGGCCGAACGGGTTTGATGGCGGCATCTCGCAAGGCGGCGCAAACGTTTCGGGCGGACAGAAGCAGCGGCTCTCTATTGCGCGCGCACTGGTCAAAGACCCAAACATCTATATCTTTGACGATAGCTTCTCGGCGCTCGACTTCAAGACAGACGCAACGCTCCGGGGCGCGATCAAAGATAAGACCAAAGATAAGACGGTGCTTATCATTGCGCAGCGCGTAGGAACGATCATGGATGCGCAGCAGATCATCGTTTTAGACGAAGGGCGCATCGTGGGCAAAGGAACGCACAAGGAACTAATGCAGACCTGCGAAGAGTATCGCGAGATCGCGTTGTCACAGCTTTCGGAGGAGGAACTGACAAATGAGTGAACATACAAAAAAGCGGCCTCCGGTAGGAGGCAAGAAACAACAAATGGGCGGCGGCCCTCCCGGCGTACCGATGATGGGCGCCAAGGCAAAGGATTTTAAAGGCTCGATGGGCCGCCTGCTGAAATATATCGGCAAATACAAAGCGGCGGTGGTGGTCGTATTCATCTTCGCGATCGCGTCCACGATCTTTTCGATCATCGGCCCCAAGCTGATGGGTAACGCAACGACGGTATTGTTTAACGGCGTAATGGGGCAGATCAGCGGCAGCGGGGAAGGGATCGACTTTACACAGATTGGCCAGATACTGATCATGTTGATCGTGCTGTACGGGATATCGGCGCTTTTCAGCTACATTCAGGGTTTCATCATGACGGGCGTTTCCATGAAGGTGACCTACCGTTTGCGTAAGGACATCAGCGAAAAGATGAACACGCTCCCACTTTCGTATTTCGACAAAAACAGCCATGGCGACGTGCTGTCGCGCGTGACAAACGACGTGGATACGATCAACCAGACGCTAAACCAGAGCTTGTCGCAGATCATCACATCGGTGACGATGGTGATCGGCGTGATCGTCATGATGCTGACGATCAGCTGGCTGATGACGGTGGTGGTGGTGTGCATCATCCCCATCGCGTTGGTGCTCATCTTCCAGGTGGTCAAGCGCTCGCAGAAGTTCTTCAAACAGCAGCAGGAATACCTGGGTACGGTCAACGGGCACGTGGAAGAAATGTACGCGGGACACAACGTGATCTCTGCCTATAACGGCGAAGAGGAAAGCATCGCGGTGTTCAACGAAGAAAACGGCAAGTTGTATAACGCGGCGTGGAAGGCAAACTTTATGTCCGGCATGATGCAGCCCATCATGGGCTTTATCGGCAACCTCGGTTATGTGGCGGTGTGCGTGCTGGGCGGATACTTGGCGGCGAACGGTACCATCACGGTCGGTAACATCCAGTCGTTCGTGCAATACGTGCGCAGCTTCACGATGCCCCTGTCGCAGCTTGCGAATATCTCCAACATTTTGCAGCAGACGGCGGCAGCGGCGGAACGCGTGTTTGAGTTCATCAATGAAAAAGAGGAAACGCCGGATACGGAGAATCCGATCAAGCTCGATGATGTAGAAGGAAACGTTACGTTTGAAAACGTGCATTTCGGCTATACGCCGGAAAAGATCATCATCAACGATTTTTCCGCACAGGTGAAGCCGGGGCAGAAGATCGCGATCGTAGGGCCTACGGGCGCCGGAAAAACGACGATGATCAAGCTGCTGATGCGCTTTTACGATTTGAACGGCGGTAGGATATTGATCGACGGGCACGACGCAATGGACTTTACGCGTGCAGACCTGCGCCGGCACTTTGGAATGGTGCTGCAGGATACGTGGCTGTATAACGACACGATCATGGAAAACATCCGCTATGGGCGTATGGACGCGACGGACGAAGAAGTGATCGCCGCGGCGAAGGCCGCGCACGCGGATCACTTTATCAAGGCACTGCCGCACGGCTATGAGATGGTGCTCAATGAGGACGCTTCCAATATCTCGCAGGGGCAAAAGCAGCTGCTGACCATTGCCCGCGCGATTTTGGCAGACCCGGACATGCTGATACTCGACGAAGCGACAAGCTCTGTCGATACGCGTACCGAGGCGCTGATACAAAGGGCGATGGATGCGTTGATGGAGGGCAGGACAAGCTTTGTGATCGCGCACCGGCTGTCGACGATCAAGGACGCAGACCTCATCTTAGTGATGAAGGACGGCGACATCGTGGAGCAGGGCACGCACGAAGAGCTGCTTAGGCAAAGCGGTTTTTATGCCGACCTGTACAACAGCCAGTTTGCCGCTCCGGTGATCGCTGCTTCGTAACAAGATTTAAGGACAACAAAAAAGCCGCCATGCGTTTGTGCAGGCGGCTTTTGTTATTCTACAAAACCGAGCATGCGGTTTAAGCGGATCACGTCCTCGGGCTTGATCTTTAGTGTGTGGAGCTCGTCGCCCGTGCCGCCGTAGATGTAATCGTGGATGGTGAGGCTCTTGTCAAACAGGCAGGGCAGGTTGTGTCCGATGAGCGGGATATTGCCTGTTTTATAACCCGTGGCCTGTGCGACGACCTTGGGGTTCGCCAATTGCAGGGTATGATAATGGTGCTCTGCCGCCAATACTTTCAGGTTGACCTGACCGCGCTGGGCGTTCATGATGAGCACAGCGAGGCTCTGGTCGGCCTGTACGACAAACACGGGCGCGCATTCTTCAAGCGGGAAATGTTTTCCGGCGTCCTCTATGGTGATAATCGGCTCGTCATGAGAAATGATCTCGAAATCAGCCTTGTTCTCCGTCAAAAATTCTTTTAATTGCTCCAATGAAAACACGTTTTGTCCTCCTGTTACGCCGCCCTGCGGAACAGATGCAAAAAATCATGCTTTCCACAGGATTTGGTTTCATTTCTTATATTTTATCACAAAATGTAGTAGTTTGAAAAGGAATTCCATTGGATTTCATTGTCCGGTTGACGCAAATTATTCTTTGTTGTACAATAAAAATACAGAAAACAAAAGCAAAAAACCAAATATTATTTCCTAAAAACAACAAAACTCCATAGAAACAAAAA
>NZ_JAYFPU010000285.1:0-4711 GCF_034927525.1 Christensenella sp. | reverse complement strand
CAGTATTATGCTGACCCGACCAAATGTCGAGGAAAATGAAGCCAACCGCTTTGCGGCCCACCTGCTTATCCCGGATGAACTATTGCTGGAATACCGTGATTTTGGATTTAGCATATCTCAAGTTGCTTCTGATTTGGGGTTGCCAGTTAATATTTTAGAATTAAAGCTGGCGGATTGCCGGATTTAATATAAGGTCTACGGACGTAAAAAGAAAGGGAAGCAATATGGATAAGGAAAATGGATCCCCAACAAAGAAAATAATTGTTATAACAGTATTCATTTTAGTGGCTCTAGTGGCTTCGATTCTGTTCTCTGTCAAAAATCAAGAAAATGAAGCAAAGCGAGCATTGGATTTTTCTGGAAGTGATGGGAAGCTTGTGGGACAGTGGGAGATTGATGGTAAAAAAATGGGAACAGAATTACCGTTTTTCATGGAATTTGGAGAGAATATGAGCTGTAAAACTCGAATTGTCAATTCATCGTCCGAAGGTACTTACCAAATCAATCAAACACACGATAGAATAAAAACTACACATAAAGATGCTAATCTCGATTCTGATTCTAAATATTACTTCGATGGTGATAATCTGGTTTTAGTTATTGATGATAGCAAATTATATTTTAATAAAATTCAAAATAATATAGATTTTATGAATGCTGAGCAATTCGAAAGTTCGAGCAACGGTAAAAACGCGACAACAACGCAAACTCCCGCACCGACTTCTGATCCTGTATCTATCGACATAAGTTCCGGAAATTATACATGCGGAACTGATTTTCCTCCTGGAACGTATGACATTACATTGGTCTCCGGAAACGGAAATGTAATTTGTTCCGGGAAAATAAATGAGATATTTAGAGCCGAAGATGGATATACTCAATCATTTTCAAACGCAAAATTTGTAAATGGCGACATCCTCCAAATTAAAGGCGGAGTAACCATCAATCTCGCATCTAAATAAAAAACGCCGCCCATGCTACCAACATGAACGGCGGTGTCCCCTTCGGCATTGATAGGGCCTGAGGACGGGAACGCACAGCTAATCCGGTTACAGCCCGGGGGCGATGCAGTACCGCTTTGACAAGCATAATTGTACCATCCAGCCCGGGTTTTTACAACAGTCCCGGGTATTTTTATGCCCAAAATTAATATTGGAGGTACAATCATGCCAAGCAAAGCCAGAGTCACGCTGACCATTGGCCACGACCCCATCACCGGGGAGGCTATCCGCAAGGTCTTCTGCGGCCGGACAAAAAAAGAAGCCCGCAAGCTGCGGGACCAGTACAAGATTGAGGCGGCCACCGGCAGGCCCCAGGAATACACAATCAACACCTTCGAGTCCTGGGCCTGGGAGTGGCTTAATATTTACGTAGACGGTACCGTGGAGCACACCACATACCGGGGCTATGAGCTGTGCATCAACCACCTAATCGAGGACTTCGGGCCCCGGCCGCTCAATACTATCACCCCGGTCATGGTTCAGGCGTTCTTTAAGAAAAAGCGGACTTTGTCCCAGTCCATGGTGGATAAGCTGCGAATCACTCTCAACGCCATCATGGAGACCGCCGTGGACAACGACAAGGCCATCAAAAACCCCATGCGCAACCTTGGGCCATTTAAGGGCCGGGAAAAGGAACAGAGGCACGTTTATAATGCCCAACAGGCCGAAATCGTGGCAGATTTCGCTAAATCGCATCCCTTTGGTCTTGGAGTATACCTCATCCTGAAAACCGGCCTGCGCCGGGGTGAGCTCATGGGCCTGATCCCGTCGGAGGACTTCGATTTCGCCAACAACCGAATCTATGTCCAGCGCACCGTCCAGGAGTCCGGCGGGAAGGTCAACGTAAAGGACCGCCTTAAGAACGAAGAGAAGCTGCGGGTGGTCCCCGTGGAACCTGCAGCCATGTCCGTCCTGAACCGGGATATCCGATGCCACCAGGCTGGATTCCTCTTTAAAAGTCGCCGAGGCGGTGTGATGGCCCCGGGGAGCTGGTCGAAGAATCGGTACGCGCCATTCCTGGTTGACCTGGATAAATTCGTGGCAGTGCAGAAGCTTGACAATCCGACATTTCCGACCATCCCCCACCTCACGCCCCATGAACTGCGGCATACTTATGGCACGCTGCTCTTTAAGGCGGGCAACGACCCTTACACCGTCCAGCGAATCATGGGGCATAAGAACCAGGAAGTGACCATGGATATCTACGTGCATGATGGGATTGAGGATGTGGAGAGCCGGGTGGTGTGGCCGGAGAAGGTGTTGGATCGGGCGAAATAAAAAGAAGGCCGTGATGACCTTCTTTACTTAATCAAAGTAATCCCTAACTCTCTCATCATCTCAAAAAGATTTATGCATCGTACATTAAAGCTCGAACAAAAATTTGGAATTTTCGGTTTGTTTTGACTTGTACTTGGCTGTTCAAAAGTAACACAGGTTGCATTCTGCACCGCACAAAACGCAATTAACCACGGATCTGCAATACTATCATCTGCCCATGCCCGATACGCCTTATCGCTATAAAATGATGACACATTGATAAAATTTAATATATCTGACCATTGCTTTATCACCGCACCATCTTCGCCGGTATTAAAAATATACTCAGAGCATTCATCAATAACCCATTGCTTCAGAAAATCATCCTCTTCAAATCTACATATCTCATTTTTTACCACATCGATAACTATAATTGTGCCTTTTGTAATCCACTCTGAGATGTGTTCCCAGAAATGTGGTGCTATTTCTTGGCTGTAATAGTATTTATATGACGTTATAAGAGTATTTGAATCCAGTACATACGTCATCCTAAACCCCTAACTCACTCTCTAAGTGTTGGAATGTTTTTGCCTTTACGCCTGTTAGCCTATATGCTTCGGTAAATTGAGTTTTTCCCTCTTTTAAGCTTCGATTCACAGATTTAAAAAATGCTCGATCAATAGTGAATGCTATAGTCTTATAGTGGTTTCCGCCAGAAGATTTCTTCATCTTCTCAACATTCTCTTCAACTTGATTGTTGATTTGATAATAATCCCGGTCAGTAATGAAAGCATTATCCAGAGCACGCCTCGCAATAACAATATTACTCACATTAAAGCGTCTCGCTAGGTTATTGATTTTTAAATTTAAATCACTTTGAGTCTGTTGCCAATGCTTTTTAAACATAGAATTTGGAACAAGCATCTCAGCAGCAATAGCATTGCATATAACTTCTTTTTGACTCCTATACTGTTTATTATTCATTTCTCCACAGGTGTCGTTATATAAACTATTTTCTCCTAGCCAAAGGTGTGCTAATTCATGACATAGCGAAAAAAGTCTTCCTGCTTTGCTATCTTTGCCATTAATGAAAATCAGTGGAGCATAATCATCAACCATTGCAAAGGCGCGAAACTCTTCCAAATTTAATGGGCGGTGTGTATTACTCCCTACAATTCCGTTAACCATAACAAGAATGCCAATTTTACTTAGTAAATTCCTCAAGTATGAAAAAGCGTCATCTGGTTTTGTAAAGTGATTATACCATTCGAGTTCTATTTCTATTTTCTTTCTAATATTAGAGGTTGCCTCAGAAATATTGATTTTAGATTCAGAATTTAGAGACCCTATAAATTCTAACTTATCCATTTCCTCAGATAAACGATAGTCATGCATCCAGTCTTGCTTCAATTGCATGTCGTAAATCGTATCAATCAATTCACGACTAGGCTTTTCAAGACGATCACTATTAATTGTTCTAAAATTTAATAAATCTATTTTTTCTTCTGGAGTCTCATTCAATACGAGATATCCCAATGGAATATGCATTTTTTTAGCCAACGCACCTAATTGCTTAAAAGTAGGAATCTCTTCTCCACTCAGCCAACTATCTAATTTGGGGAAGGAAACCCGAAGTTCATCACAATCATATCCCGAAGAATTGATTGCCCATGTTAAAACATTAGGTTTCACTGGAAATCTTACTGTCGCCATCGTTTTTCCTCCTCCTTCTTTTTTTATTATTATACCATCAATGACGTATAATAATCTAGAATAATTTAGATAAAAAGGTGCACAAAAGGATACACATATATTTTCATGAAGATACTAAAATTAGACCAAATAGGCGAATAATCGAATACTCCCAAAAACGAAAAAAAACGGCTAAAACTAGCCGTTTCCTTATGTTTTCTATGGAGCTGATGATAGGACTTGAACCTACAACCTGCTGATTACAAATCAGTAAAGATTCAAGTGAACACGCCGCCTTTAGTGGGTAGGTACACAAAAGGTTCACCAGCGACTTTTCCTATTATAAGTGTACCTAGGCGTTTTGTCAATTAAAACATTAAATATTTTTTATCTAACGAAACATCCGCCGCCAATACTAGAGTTCTTAAAATAATCTTCATAGAACCACCCCCTTCTGAACATAAGCAATAATCCCGGAGTTTTAACACCACGAAGCTAAGCGTCAATATTGTTATATATGGCGGCGTGCCAAAATGATTCGTTAGACCAATAAGGTCCATATTCTCTTCCTATATTATATACCATATATTATTTTCTGCAATAAAAAATCCCCCAGCCGAAGCCGGGGAAATCTTTTATTGGCGACCGCTGGAGCGGATAGCAATGGCCTGTTGCGTCTCACGGGGTCGATATGTTTATAGTTTATCACATCTTGCGGCGAGTATCAACCGCAATAGTCAACAATCCCTTGCGCAATGGCA
>NZ_JAYFPU010000230.1:0-6307 GCF_034927525.1 Christensenella sp. | reverse complement strand
AGTATAACGATACCCGCCAGCTTCTGGATAAATGCCTCGCCCAAAAAGCTCTGATCTGTGCGCCATACCATCAACTCGATCATGCGTACCACATAGCAGGCAATGTATACGATAAATATAATCGTAAAAGGTCTGTTCTCTCGTCTCATTGTGATTCTCCCCTCTCTTTTCTATCAATATATACAGAGATGGACACAATTTCAACGAACGAATGACCAAGCTGCAGCCTGATGCTACCAAAATACAAATTACAAAAAAAATATAGCCCGACGCTGCATGGCTATATTCCATATATTTTTCATTTTTCATTGTAAAGCTTATCTTTTATTTCTATATCCCCTTTTGTACGCTGTCCTGAATACATATGACAAGACAACAAGGCCGCCCAAGACATACCATATCACCATAACACAAAAGGAAGATGACCATATTGTTTCAAATTTCAACTCGACTTGTTGCGTATGCGAAGGAATAATCACTCCCATGTAGAAATCGTTGACAGTGACTGTCTGTAACGGTTGCCCTTCCGTATATGCTCTCCACTCTTTATTATACTGTTGACTTATAAATAACAAGGTTTCATGATCTACATCTGAAACAGTATATTTTTGATAATCATCTTTTCGTTCTGTAAGTTCTGCGGTTTTCCCTTGGTATTCATTTATTTTCTGAGATAATAGAACATTGTCCTCCATCAAAGAAAAGTCCTCTATTTGCTTAAACAACACTGGCTTTTCGGTTGGTACATAAAGCTTTATCTCATTGACTTCACCGACATACTTCCATCCGTTCGTGTTCGACCCATACACGTCAATATCATATTTACAGAGTAACAGCCCAATCCCCGCATAGCTCATAGCAGGCTCATTAAAATAAGAAGTATCAGCAATTTGGGCAAAAAATCTGCCAAATACTTGCGTTCCAGCAGTGCTCAACTTTTCTGCTTCATCCTGATAAGCTCCTGATGAAAGAGAGTTATACGAATGTATGGTGGGAATGTCGGCTGCCAAGCTTACATTCGGGAGGAATGTATTGTCCAGTCCTCCTAAAATAGCTATCCGTTCGCCATCTGTCAAATACGACTTCACTTTTTCAGTAAGCTCTGATTCATATTGAATTGATTCTGCCGGTCGTCCAATCAGCATACTTTGTCCATATGCGATCATCGCCACAAAAACACAGGCCACCGCAATGATTTTTCTTTTGGGAAAAATCATAAACAATACCGCACCCGCTACACACGCAAAGGAAAGAATAATATCCGGACCCGCTTCTGGTCCGAGCGGTGCCTCCTGTGGAACCAGAGATCTGATCAAAAACACGACCGGAACCGCAAACATTGCCGTGCCAAAAATGATCATCCTCCTCTGCCGTTTCTGATAACAAGATTCCGGCACTTCTTTTGTAATATGCTGCAAAACACATGCGGCTAAAAAAAGCCCCGGAATAAACGCTGCATCGAATGCCTGTATTCGCGAAAAACCTAGCCCCAAAAACCTTACTGCGAAAAGAAAAACCGGCGGTACCAGACACGCAAGCATACAGACAGCAATAAAGATTATGAGGTATAGATGCTTCTTGATAAATTTCTTTCCCATCCCCAGCGAGAATGCCATCCAAACAAAGAACACCGGCGTAAAGCTGGTGCCATTAAAATCCGATATATATCCTGGGGTATTAGGATTTCCGCTAAAAAAGGCATCATATACATTCCTGAGATAATAGAAGATTCCTGCCCTATTTTGAGGCAGAACTTCAAGAAAAAAGCTATCCTCCGGTGCAACACGCGAAGACGCCGAGTACTGCATATAAGTGTTGATCAAGTCCGGCAAAGCAAGTATAACCCCTAACAAGACAGCAAGTGCTACTTGTCCAAAGAAGATACCTCTTTGCCTACATCCGGATTTCTTTCGGATCATAATATAAATGAAGAAAACAAGAACAAAATATAGATGTGTAACGACGCGCTGTGCATATCCTATCGAAAGCAAATTATATACGGCAAAAGCAATCAATAAGATTTCCGGAATTGAACATCGATTGGCCGCCCTCGATATCCCCCAAAGCAGACCGAGGCTCCAACATAGCGGCCCCACAACAATCAAACAAGTAGACCAATAGCTTGAAAATGTTCCGCACGCAATTCCTACTGCGAAAATAAAACAAACCAATGGGCTAAAACTGTTTTCCTTTAGGAACATAAACGCAAAAATCGCAGTCAGAAATATAGTTGCAACAAAACAACTTGTATAGAGCAACGCTGCATCTTCGCTGAATATCTGCGCTAATATAAACTGTATAGGATTATTTTGTGATATACCAATGACATGCCCCTGATGCGTGGGGCGACCCATCTCAATATAAGGATTCCATGTAGAAAAGCTTTGAGAGCTATTGTTGTTTAGATATAAATCCATTTCAGGATAATAGACTAAAGTATGATCGGAAAATTTGCTGTTTCCTACGATAGCATCCGCCGGAACCGCTTCCCCCACAAAGGTTTCAGTAGGCTGCGGATATAATACGTGATTTTGAGCCAACAGGGGAATGAAGTAAATAACAACAAAAATCATTAAAAGCAAAAAAGCTGGAAGATATGATTTAAAGGGATTCATTGTACGAACTTTATTGAGTCCTTTTACATTCTCCATGCTTTCCTGCCCGTCATGATAAAAACTTTGGTGCACCCGAGACGATTTGAACGTCCGACACCTGGCGTCGGAGGCCAGTGCTCTATCCGCTGAGCTACGAGTGCATATATAACTGCAAAGCGCAGTTATTATTATAATACATTTATAACACTTTGGAAAGAAAATCCTGCAATCTTGGATTTTTTGGATTTGCAAAAAATTCAGTCGGCGGAGCCTGCTCCAATATTTTTCCTTCATCCATAAACATGCAGCGCGTCGCGACCTCGCGCGCAAAGCCCATTTCATGCGTAACAACGACCATCGTCATACCCTCGTCCGCAAGAGTATGCATAAAATCAAGAACCTCGCCCACCATTTCAGGATCAAGCGCGGATGTCGGTTCGTCAAACAACATCACATCCGGATTCATCGCAAGCGCACGCACGATCGCCACGCGCTGCTGCTGTCCGCCCGAAAGCTGCGCCGGGTACGAATCAATCTTATCAGAAAGCCCTATTCTTTTGAGCAGCGTCTCCGCTCTTTCCTGCGCCTCATCGTCAGTCATCAACCCCAGCTTCAGCGGCGCAAGCATAATGTTCTGCCCCACAGTCTTATGTGGAAATAAATTGAACTGCTGGAATACCATCCCCATTTTCTGACGGATCTGGTCCAGACTTGTCGCCCGATCGGTCAAAAGTTTTTCTTCAAACCATATCTCGCCGCTCGTCGGCTCCTCCAGCATATTGAGGCAACGCAAAAAGGTAGACTTTCCGCTTCCCGACGGCCCAACAATAACGACCTTTTCACCGCGTTCTATGTTTTCGTCTATCCCTCTTAGTACCTTGTTCCCATTAAATTCTTTATATAAATTCTTTACAATAATCATATCCGGCTCCTATCTGGCGTCGCTTAGAGCAAGGCGTTTTTCCAGTTTTCGCAGTGCCCAGGTGATCAGCATAACGATCGCAAGATAAACAAGCGCCATGAAAATCAGCGGCACAAACGCATCGAGAGTCCTCGAACGCACAAGCTCTGCCGCACGCGTGAGATCCATGACGGCCACATAACCAACGATAGACGTTTCTTTAAATAATACGATAAATTCATTGCCAAGCGCAGGCAGTATATTTTTGATCGCCTGCGGAAAAATGATCGTGCGCATCGTCATACCATTTGTGAGCCCCAGCGAGCGTCCCGCTTCCATCTGCCCCTTTGGCACCGCCATAATGCCCGAACGGACGATCTCAGCAACATAGGCGCCACTATTGATACCAAACGCGAGCGCAGCGACAAAAGGAGCCATTTCAATGGGTGCAGCGGCAAAAATGATATAATACATGATCAATAGCTGAACCAGCACAGGTGTTCCCCTGATCACCGTCAGGTAAATGTCGCAGATCACGTTCAGCCATTTGAGCCGCTTGTTGCGCATCGCGTTGACTTTTGCGATCGCAACCAGTGAACCAATGACGACACCCATCAGCACCGCGATGCCCGCGATCATCAGCGTCACCAGCAGTCCGTCTAGGAACATCGTCCACCGGTCATTGGCTATTAATGTGTTATAAATTTGCTGCCCCAGATTATCAAACATACCGTACTCCCCACAGAGCAGCTTGTTTTATCCGCCGCTCGTCGCGCTTTATGCTCTAAAAATGCATAAGCACTGTATATTATACCATACTTTATCAAAAAAAAAAGTTCGCGGCATAAATTTCTTCCGCGAACTTTTTTTGATTGTATTTGTACCCTCTGCTTATGCAGCAGGTGTTCCAGAATATGCGTCAAAATGCTTCTGCGTCAGGTCTGTCATGCCGTCCTTCATTTCGCCCAGCACTTTATTGATCACCTCAAGCAACGCCGTGTCGCCTTTTTTGACAGCCATCGCATACTGCTCTGTTGTCAACACTTCGTCATATACCATCAGCTTGTCGTTGCTTGCAACGATGCTCTGTGCCGGCAACTGGTCAACGACTACAGCATCCAGTCTTCCATTTGCAAGATCCATGCCCGCTTCGATCGCGCTCTTGTATGTCTTTACCGTTGCACCTTCCACTTCGTCCGTGACGAACAGGTCTCCTGTCGTACCAAGCTGCACACCGACTGTTTTGCCCGCCAGCGCATCCACCGATGCTTCCGCTACCTTCGGTCCTTCCTTTGTTACGATAACCATCTGTGTCGATGTCGCATACGGGTCAGAAAAATCTACGCTCTTTTTACGTTCTTCTGTGATCGTGAAACCCGCCGCAACGAAATCGCCCTTGCCGCCGTTGAGCGCCGGAATCAGGCCGTCAAAATCCATGTCCACAACTGTCAATTTCACGCCCAGCTCGTCGGCGATCTTCTGCGCAATTTCGATATCCACACCAGCCGGATTATTATCATCACCTAGGTATTCATAAGGAGGGAACTGCGCATTTGTCAACAACACAATCTCTCCAGCTTTCTTGATCTTTTCCACGGAGTTTGTCTGTGAAGAACACCCTGCAAAAACCGCAGCGCACAGTACCACCGCCAGTACCAAACCTAAAACCTTTTTCATTTTTTCCTCCAAATGTGTCAATATTTAAAACCCAATATGTATAATTATACATATAACATTCAATAAATCAAGTGTTTATGCATTTTTATGTCAAATTTATTCTTTGACCTTATATGCTTCATTTTTCTTGATTTCTATATGTCCAGACGCATATCCTTTCCCATCAACTGTAAAAAACACGGCCTTCGCCGCATCAATATTATTCAAATAGGCGTCCGCAATACTGTCCAGCAATGCTATTTCCCCTTCTGAACCTAACGAAATTTCATAAATATCAGACGTAAAATCGATAAAAATATTTCCATCCGAATAAATAACTGAATTGGTCTTTATCCCGCTAGTCCCTAAAACACCTTCTAAATAAGCTTTATTAACAGCCTCCATTGCGACTTCCGGACTTTTTTCATCTCCTTGAATTTCGTATGATGTCTCAACCTGCTTTTGTTGTACCAAATCATAATACTCAATCTTAATCGATTTTCCATTGTACTTCACATCTTCAGGTTGACCCGGTGTGGCCGTCACCTCCACAGAAGGCCTTACGCTTGGTAGCCCTTCCGTATCTGCCCCATCAAGTTGTGAGACTCCCGTGGGGGAAGGGTTGGCTATGTTTCCCTGTTTAGCATCCATAGAACATCCCAATAGGCTAATCATAATAATTATGAGTGTCAATCCTATCCACAATTTTCGTCTCATAAAGCATTAACTCCATTTCTTTATATAATACTCTTTGGTTTCAAAAACATTATAATAATATCTCATTTTCTATTCAACCCAATTGAACATTTGTTTACACAATACTAATAAATTTATTACACCCGTTATCTGATCAAATAGCTCGCCTGTCCGGTCATTCCCTGATTCCCAAGTCCATCCGTTGCATAAACCAATACGTAATATTTTCCTGTCCGGCTACCATGGTTGGAAATATCCACCAGCACACCGTAGTCTCCTCCTCCATACGAGTTGCCACGATACCATTTGACATCCCCCGTCGTTTCATTCCACACTGCAAACGACACCTCTGCAATTCCAGACTCATCTGTTACATCAAGCGCCCCCGCATGAAACTGTCGTCCCGTTGTCCCATATGGCGTTATGTTGGTTCCTCGCGCCACTGGTGCAGTCTGGTCTA
>NZ_JAYFPU010000268.1:0-4328 GCF_034927525.1 Christensenella sp. | reverse complement strand
CCGGACGCAGGATTTGCGAAAGCGGCAAGGAAATATGCGGACTATCTGAAAGTGCCTGTCGCGATCGGCGATAAGACGCGCAGCGGGCATGACGAGAATGCGCAGATATTGGAGCTGATCGGCGATGTGGAGGGTAAGAATTGCATCATCGTGGATGACTTCTCCATTTCCGGCGGCACGCTTGTCGATGTGGCGCATATGCTAAAGGCGCGCGGCGCGAAGCGCGTGGTTGCATGTCTTGCGCATATCATGCTGCGTGAAAAGGGCGTAAAGGCGATCAACGACAGCCCGATCGAGTATGTCATTTCCACAGACAGCGTGGAAAATCCGTTTATCATCGGGCAAGAAAAATTCCTTACGGTTTCCGTTGCGCCGCTGTTTGCAGAAGCGGTATACAGGATACATGAGAGGGAATCGGTAAGCACGCTGTTCTCCACTGTACCGGAGAGGGTCAAAGAGGATATCCCGGATGCGCCGGCTTCGTGCGTGTGTGTCTGCGAAGAAGACTAAAGAATTTTTGCACATAAAATCCCTGTTTTTTATAACAGGGATTTTTTTGAAGAACGGGATTGGGAATACGAAATTGCGTTTAGGAACATTTATATGATAGAATACGTCTAATGGTTGTCATGATAAACATAATAACGAGGTGAACCGAATGAAACAGACAAAGAGAATATTGGGGATTCTTCTTGCGATCGTATTGATGCTGGCGATGTTCGCGCCGGTAGCGTTTGCGGAAACTGAGGATCCGCAGCCTACCGATACAGCGGAGCCAACGCAGACAGCTACAGCGGAGCCAACGCAGACAGCTACGCCGACGCCGACACAAAAACCAACGCAAAAACCGACGCCAACGCCGACGCCGACAGCTACGCCAACGCCGACACAAGCACCGACGCAGGAACCCGCTCCTTCGGCTTCGGAAGCGCAGGATATCAACCTGACGATCTATGTATACACGCAGGAGGGAAAGCCTGCTGAGGGGTACAGCGTCATCATAGACAAGAGCTCGCAAACGGCAAACAAGGACGGTATGGTTTCCTTCCCCGGCGTAACGGTGGAGACGCATAATATTTCCGTCAAGGATGCAAGCGGGAAGCTTTCTACAGGCATGCTATATTTGTCGCGTGGCAATACGACGGGCATCACAGAACAGGCCATGGGCGGAAAATACAGTATTTCTGTCGGGCAGGACGTGACGAACGTATATCTTGGAGCAACTTATGTACCGGAGGAGGCCGTGCAGATCTATTCTGCAGGGACATCCAGACCGAACCCGCCCGAAGTGACGGCGACCACAACGCCCATACCCGCGACGGGAAGCTTTAACGTTACCGCGAGTTTTAAGGATTCCGCCGATAAGGCGGTCACGGGCGCTGCTGTTACGGTAGTGGAAAGCGAGCTGCCTACGCCGGCGGTCGGCGTGACGGACGGCAGCGGAAAATTCGTATTCAACAATGCTGCCTTCAAGACGTATGTGTGGACGATCCTTGCGCCGGGAGCCACGGAGGACAGTGCGACGGTGATGAACATCGAATTCCGTCAGGGGACGCAGGCAAAGATCGCAGAAACGACAGGCGAAGGCTATGTGGTGGAAATGCCTTCTACGGCAAAAGACCTGTATATGGATTTTAAGCAGGATGCCAGCGGTAAATTTGTACTGGACAAGGTTTCTGATCAGGCGCCGAGCGGCATCAGTTCTATGTTGGTGGGCATCATCGCCATGATCGTGATCATTGTGATAGTCGTGATCATCATCGTGGTAGTGAACCGCAACAGGAAGAAGAAACGGACGTATCAGGCAAAGCAGAATGAATTCCGCGGCAGGGAAAAGGACTTTGAAGAGCCGAAAGAGGAGTTTAAGGAACCAGAAGGCCCGAAGCGCACGGGCGGCACGAATAAATTTGACGATAGGTCAAGATTCTAAGCAAGCAAAAAGGCGGTGCACAGACACCGCCTTTTTTGATGCAAATTTATACGTTCAGATATTTTTTGACAGGGGATAAGTCAAGCTTATCATACTGCTTCAAGAACGCATACAGCTTTTGCGTGATGACGTAAGCGCCGCCCGGCTCGTCGCTTTCCACATTGACGGGAATGAGCGGGTCGTGCAGGGAAAGGCGGACAAGGAACCAGCCGTTGCCGTGGTCTTTGTCAAAAGAAACGCGGATACCTTCGTGGTTGTCCGGCGCGATCTCAAAGGTCGCGTCCTGCTTCGCGTATGCAGTGAGGTCTTCGATCAACTGGTTGCCATACGCTTTGAAATCTTCCACACCGATATTGAGGCGGAACTCTTTACTTTCCGCCGGTTCCTTTAAGTCGGCGATCAGGTCGGAGATGCTATGCCCGTTCTTCTTGAGCTTTGCCAGCTCGATCAGCAGGCGTGTGACGAGGTAAGCGCCGTCGTCGAGGAAATAATTTTCCTTGAGCGCCGCATGGCCGGACGTTTCGATCGCGAGTTGGGAATCCGTGCCGTTTTCATTCAAACGAATGGATTCGTTGATCACGTTTTTATAACCGCGGCGGAAACGGTGGTGCACGCCACCGTGTGCATGGATGAACTGTGCAAGCCCGCTCGAGGTAATGGAATCCGTTACGATGGCTGTGCCGGGGAATTCCTTTAAAAGAATGGCAGAGATCGCCGCGATGAGGCGGTTTTTGTTGAGCACGCTGCCGCCCTTGTCGACTGCGCCGGCGCGGTCAACGTCCGTATCAAAGATCAGCCCGAAATCTGCACCTGTTTTTTTGACGGCGTCGACAATGCTGTCCATTGCAGCCTGATCTTCCGGGTTGGGAACATGGTTGGGGAATGTTCCGTCCGGATCAAGAAACTGACTGCCCGTCGTATCTGCACCCAGGGGTTTTAAGACTTTGTCCACATAAAAGCCGCCCGCGCCGTTTCCTGCGTCGACAATTATTTTAAAGCCGTCGAAGGGTTTTTCTTCACCTGTTGCGCTGCGGATCTTGTCTGCAAGTATCTTTGCATATACGCTCATGAAATCAGCCTGTGTGACTGTTCCGCCAAGGCCGTCGTCCGCTACAGTGTCAGCGATGTGGATGAGCTCTGCGATATCCTCTTTTTCGAGGCCGCCGCTTTTGGTGAAAAATTTAAGGCCATTGCGGTTCATAGGCAGGTGGCTGGCCGTGACCATCACGGAGCCGTCGCACAAAAAGCCGTCGGTGACGGTGGTCATGAACATGGCAGGGGTGGAAGCCATGCCGCAATCCACAACGTCTGCGCCTGCGCTTACAAAGCCTTCGATGCACGCGGCCTTCAGATCGGGACCTGTGATGCGTGAGTCTGTACCGATCGCAATCTTAGGTTTTCTAGCGCCTGTTTTTTTCTTGAGCCATGCAGCAAACGCAAGAGATAAATCACGCGCCGCCTGCGACGTTAAATTGGTGCCCTCGCCGAGGGCGATGCCGCGGATGTCGCTGCCGTTTTGCAGTTTCCGGTAATCCATAATAAACATTTCCTCCTGTTTGGTGTAAATTAAAACTTTTCAGATACGTTTATTGTAACTGGTATAGGCAGCCAGTTCAAGAGAGAGAATATGACAAAACCGTCATAAAACAGTTGAAATATGAGTGGTGTTGTATTATGATAGATGGTATATAGGCACGTTTTGTGCTATATGAAAAGCAAAGTATGATAAAGTGAGGCTTGCGTGAATGGGCGTGTTCGGAAATTTTAATGATATAGGAATCGACCTGGGTACGGCCACTGTGCTTGTGTACGTCAGGGGAAAGGGGATCGTCCTTCGGGAACCTTCTGTTGTTGCAGTGGACAGGCTGTCGGGCAGGATGCTTGCGATCGGTGAAGAAGCGCGCATCATGCTGGGGCGTACGCCGGGCAACATCGTGGCGGTAAGGCCGCTGCGGGAAGGCGTGATCTCTAACTTCCACGATACGGAAAGAATGCTCCGGTATTTTTTGCGTAAAGTGATTGGCAAGAGGCTGTTCTTTAAGCCGCGCGTTGTGGTATGTGTACCGTCGGGCGTGACCGAAGTGGAAAAACGTTCGGTGATCGAGGCGACGGAGGAGGCAGGCGCGCGTCATACGTGCCTGATCGAAGAACCTATCGCGGCGGCGATTGGTGCGGGCATTGATATCGGCGCACCGCAGGGCAACATGGTACTCGACCTTGGCGGAGGCACGGCGGATATTGCTGTGATCTCTCTTGGCGGCGCTGTCATCAGCGATTCGATCAAGATCGCGGGCGATACGTTTGACGAATATATTTCAAGGTACATCAAGAAAAAATACAATATGCTGATCGGTGAGCGTACGGCAGAGGAGATCAAGATCAACATCGGCAGCGCGTT
>NZ_JAYFPU010000127.1:0-1809 GCF_034927525.1 Christensenella sp. | reverse complement strand
CTCAGACTCGTGATCGTTGCGTTTTTTTCTCCCCGTTCAACCTGTCCGATATAGGTTGGATGTACTCCCGCTTTTTTTGCCGCTACCTCTTGACTATAGCCCAAGGCCTTTCGACGCCGCTGCAGGCGATTTCCGATGGTTTGTACTAAGTCACTCATAATCTACCTCCAATGACTCATAAAATATGTAATCGGTGTTTCATCAAGTTGACTACTTGACGAATTTTCTTTCTTAATATTATATCACATTTCCCCTTTAAAATTTCCATTGCTTTTTAAAACGCATTTATTATTTTTTCTCTAGATGATATTGATCGCCCTTATTCCCCTCATCAAAAACAAAGGAATCCACAAGTCCGCTGGATACCCAAATGGTGTTGTCCGTGGTGACTAAAATGCCCTCGACCCCATCGGTTTTTTCAATATAATCCTTGGCAAAATCCTCGCCCATGAGGAATAGAGAGGTGGTCAGGGCGTCGGCCTGGGTGGAATCCGCACACACCACGGTGACCTGATGGAGGCCACTGTCTGCGGGCTGGCCGGTTTTGGCACTTAAGATATGGTGATACCGTCGGCCGGCGGCATCGGTAAAATACCGTTCATAATCCCCGGAGGTGACCACGGCCATATCCCTGGTGCGGATGCTCCCCAGGGGGGGGCTCCCTTTATCCTCTGGATCTTCCACGCCAACGACAAAGTCCTGGCCGTTGGTTTTCCCCCCAATGAGGACCACATTCCCCCCCAGATTCAGGATGGCATGTTCAACGCCCTCAGATTGAAGGGCTGCCCTGGCCTCTTCCCCAATAAAGCCCTTGGCAATGGCTCCGAGGTTCAGCTTCATGCCCGGCTCGGTCAGGTAGACGGAGTGGGTGGCAGGGTCTAACACCACCTTTTTATAATCCACCAGGGCTAAGGCCTGGGCAATGGCCTCGGCGGAGGGGGGCTCCTTGGTGTCCGGCTCTCCAATCCCCCATAAATCCACCAGGGGACCAATGGTGATATCGAAAGCACCATCCGTCAGGGTGGAGTAGGTCAAGCCTGTTTTGATCAGGTCGTAAGTCTCTGGGCTGACGGATACGGGCTCCATACCGGCGGCTCCATTGATGGCCCCAATTTCACTGTCGGTGCTGTAGGCATTGAGCTTTTTATCCCATTCCCGGATGCTTTGAAAGGGCCCATCCATCAGGCTGCTGTCCTCACTGCCGTAGAGTGTCATGGTAATGACGGTGTCCAGGGCAAAATCGCTTCGGGTGGTGACCTTTTGAGAGGCACAGCCCCCCAGAACAAGAAGGAGGACAAGGGTCAGACCGACCCCTATCCCCATTTTTCTTTGAGATTGCTTCATTCTGTTGTCTTCCGCTTCCAATTTTCCTGGACAGAGACATGCTTGTCTTCATCCATACAATATAAGGTCTTGGTAACCACGATGGTGTCTCCCCGTTCGTACAAAGCATCCAAATAATCCAAATAGGCCCCGGGGGTGATAATTCCGTTGATCCTTAAGATATCAATGCCACTCTTTCCCACGATGGTATCCGCCAGGGCGACACAGTTGGTCCCCACGGCGTAGTAGGTCTTAAAGGCATTGCCTTTTTTAAATTTGTAAAACTTTGCCTTGGTGGCGTTGTACAGGTCGCTGGAGACATCCTTGAAGTCTTCGGGCTGGCCGGGGATTTCACCCTCTTCACACTGCTGGGCCAGGGGCTTCCAGGGAATGGTATCCCCATAGATTTTTTCAATCTGTCCCTTTACCCCGGCTAGCTGTTCTGGTTCCAGGCTCAGACCATAGACCATAAGGATTTTCTTTTCC
>NZ_JAYFPU010000232.1:0-1841 GCF_034927525.1 Christensenella sp. | reverse complement strand
TGCCATCAAATACAACAAGTCGGCGCTGGAGTTGAAGCTGACAAAAGAAGCGGCTCTGATCACGGATGTGATGCTCGAAGGAATGCTGAGCGTACTTTCGCCGGGCATGTATGAAACCCAGGTCGCCGCGTGGGGCGCGTTGATCGCGCACGAGCTGGGCGTGGAAGAACTTGCTTATCCGGTGATGGTGACCTCCGGAAAAAACAACTGGACGCTTGTGGGAAAAGCCTCTAACCGGATAATCGGGGAGGGGGACATCGTACATGTGGGCGCGGGCGCAAAACGCGACGGACTGAGCGGCTCTACCCGTATGTCCGTGATGTGCGTGAAGGATGAATCCGGGCTTACGGAAGAATATAAGAAAAACATGGCATTTTTGGAAGATGCGTTCACTTATTCTGTGGATAAATTTGAAGAGATCGCAAAGGAAGACCTAGACGGGCGCGAGCATGAACGCGCGATGGTGGAGTATTATAATGCGCGTGCCGCCGAATTTGTGGGTGTGGACGGCAAGCCCATCGAAAATTTTGCGCGCCTGAAAGGGTATGCGACCATGCATAACACCGGGTATACGGAATGCCAGGAGTTTTATGGTGCGCTGACAGACGACTATACCGGCAAGCTGCCACAGAACATGGCGTTTATGCTGGATGCTGGGTTGCAGGGATTTGACAAAAGCTGGGACGACGTCGTCATGGACTGGGAATATATCGTGATCGAAAAAACGCTTGGTAAGACGGGCAAGGATGTGGAAATGTTCAATCAACTCCCGCTCAACGTGCAGCGTTTTGTTGGCAGAGGATTCTAGCGGCCGAAATAAATATCGTAGGCTTCTTTATCGCCGATAATGATGTACTGATCGTTAAAGGTCTCGCCTGTCCGTTCTGTTTTGCGCCTGACCGCCCGATGCCTTTCGCGGAAGGCGGAAGGCGTGCATCCGTACTCCTCGGCAAAGGCCCGGCACAGGTAGCGGTAGTCGGAAAAACCGCTTTCGATGCAAATATCCAGCTTCTTTTTGTCGGTGTGCAGCAGGAGGTCGACGGCTTTTTCCAGCCGCAGCCGCCGTACATATTGCTGGAAGGACAGGCCGAGATGTTTGCGTATGAAATGGGAGGTGTAGTGCCTGCTCAGACCTTCCTGCCGGGCGACATCGTCTAATGTGATACCGTATGCATAGCGGTCGTGTATGGCATTGGTGATGCGGTCGATACGCTGCAGGTTGCGGTTGTCGGCCATCCTGCGTTCTTCACTGACAACCTCATGGGGCACATGGCAAACGATATGGCGGACCAGGAGGTTGACGAACCCCATGACCTCGAGCTGGTAACATTCCTCTTTGTGGGCAATGCTTCTGAAAATATCCGCAATGTATTTTGAGGTTGTTTTCAGAAGCGTGCTATTGTCCTTCTTTAAGTGCCGGTCATAGAACCTGTACAAGAACAGCTCTGGATAGTAGGACTGAAAATGGCGGAGCGGTATTTGCAGGATCAGGATATCGTTGGCAACGCCTGTCTTTTGAAAGCAATGCAGCTCGTTTGCGTTGACAATAAAAATATCGCCCTGATCGAGCGTGACGCTTTCGTCCTCCATGTGCATGACAACAGGGCCATCTACCACCTGCACAAATTCAAGCTCTTTGTGCCAATGAAAATGCGTCTTTCCCGCGCCGATCACCCGTGTGATATGCGCTTCGATATCAAGGCCGCTGATCAGTTTGACCAACTCATATTCTTTTTTCTGAACAATGTTTGCCATGAATATTCCCCGTTTTTTGAGCGGAAATGCCGCCTGGTATGACCCTTGCCAACGGTCTGTTGTTATGCCTGAGTGTAACACAATTT
>NZ_JAYFPU010000237.1:0-2273 GCF_034927525.1 Christensenella sp. | reverse complement strand
TTCAAACCGATATCCCACTCCTCTTAACGTCACAATATGGTCGCGGTAATTTCCAAGCGCACTCCTAAGCAGCTTGATATGCGTATCGAGCGTCCTGTCATCACCGTAAAAATCATAGCCCCACACTTCGGTGATCAGCTTTTCCCGCGTGAGTGCGATCCCCTTATTCTTCGCCAGATAATATAGCAGTTCATATCCCTTAGGCGAAAGCTCCACTTTCTGATCGTCAACACGAACAATCATTGCAGAAACATCGATCACCAGCCCGCCAAATTCCATCAATTGCTTTTCCTGTTCGCCCTTTGCCGTCCGCGACAAAATCGCACGCACACGCATCATAAGCTCTTTGGGCGAAAACGGCTTCACAACATAATCGTCAACGCCCAGCTCAAACCCATGTATCTTGTCATATTCCTCGCCGCGCGCAGAGAGCATCAACACAGGTGTATTTTTCCCTGACTCACGGATTTTGGCACAGGCAGAAAATCCGTCCAGCTCGGGCATCATCACGTCCATGATGATAAAATCAAAATCGTGCTTCCTGCACAGCTCGACCGCTTCCATGCCGTCTGCCGCTTCCGCGATCTCGTATCCCTCAAATTCGCCGTATTTCCGGATCAGCGAGCGGATATTTTCTTCATCGTCTACCACAAGGATTTTTTCCATGTATCTTACCGCCATTTTTCTTTTATCATACTATAATAAAACATAAATGTGAACATCAGGTGAAAAGCAATAAAAAAACAGCCCCGCAGGGCTGCCTTTCGTTATTTTAATTTTGTCGTTTGCAGGAACAATTCGTATTGCCCATCCACGTCCTGATGACAGGATGGAATGTATTCCCTGATATCGCACGACCGCGCACATACCGCACGCGCTTCATTCAAATCTTTCAGTAACCCTCGTCCGATCCACTGCGTCAAAATATTTCCGATCCCCGTCGCGTCCGCAGGCCCGGCCAATATCTTCTTGCCTGTAAAATCCGCCGTCAGCTGGTTTAGGAAACCGTTCTGGCTGCCACCGCCAATCACATGTATCCCGTCATAGGATCGATTGGTAAGCGTTTCAATCTTTTCGACCACATAGCGGTATTTGCAGGCCAGGCTTTGCGTAATAATGCGCACAAGCTCCACGTCGTTTTTCGGAACGTACCCGCTTTCCTTGCACATCTGCGCAACCACATCCGGCATATCAGTCGGTTCAAACAGCCGCTCGTCGTCCGGATCGATAAACGCACCGTCGCACTGCACTTTGCTTGCCATGTCCGCCAGTCCGGCAAAGGTGTATTCCTTGCCCTGTTGCTTCCACACGCGTACGCATTCCTGCAATATCCACAGTCCCATGACATTGCGGATATAACGCACACGATTTTGCACGCCGCCTTCGTTGCCAAACCCTGCCTCCATGCTCGCCTTTGTCATGATCGGCTCTTTGAGCTCCGCACCGACAAGAGACCATGTACCGCTCGATATAAACAGAAAATCATCGTCGCCCTGTGCGGGTGTTGCCGCCACCGCCGAAGCAGTGTCGTGTGCGCCTGCCGCGTAAATATCAGCCGCAGCAGTATGCATCTCCTCACATATCTCCTGTGAAACGCGTCCGACCTTATCCCCCGGATAAACGATCGGCGAAAACAGGTCTTGACGCAAGCCATATGCCCTGAAAATATCGTCATCCCACTTGTTTTCAAGGATATTATACAGGTTCGTCACGCTCGCAATGGTATACTCCGTATATTTCTGCGCCCCCATCAGATACGAAAGATAGTCGGGCACAAACAACAAATCCTGCGCCAAACTAAGGATATCGCCATCCTGCTCCTTTTGTGCCAATAGATGATAACACGTCTCAAAGCGCGCAAACTGCTGCCCTGTTCTTTGATATACCTCAAACTTCGGCATCAGCTCGTCAGCACGTTCGATCCAGCCTTCCGTCCTGCTGTCGCGGTAGTTTCGCGGCGTTTCAAGCATCGTTCCATTCTTTGTCAGCAGCGCATAATCATTGCACCACGCATCAATGGCCATAGACTGAATCTGTCCGCCAAATTCCCGCTGTGCTACTGCATATCCCGTTTTGATCTCGTCAAAAATATGCAGGAAATCCCAGTACGCCCGCCCTTTTACAATAACGATACGGTTTTTGAACTGGTATATAGGTGTAAAGCTTGCTTTTCCGTTTTCAAGCGATCCGACAAACAGCTTCCCGCCGCTTCCTCCAAGGTCGACCGCCAGAGCCAGGCTGTTCTCCATTTTAATCTTCTATTTTGGCTGCCG
>NZ_JAYFPU010000006.1:0-2406 GCF_034927525.1 Christensenella sp. | reverse complement strand
TGATGGTAGTTGGGCGTATTACTCATATCAAAAACCTCGCAAATACCGCATAACACTACGGGATAGCTATAGTATAGCATACAACCGCTTTTATAGCAATAACTAGTCGCAAAACTTGTGTTTTGCGAATAGTTACAAGTCGTCCCTTTTGTCTATTTTTCTTATAAAATAATACATTCCATGATTTCATCCTCTGAAATCATATGAAACATTTGGTCTGCCCTTGCTTCACGAAGCGCGCTTCGTATGGCTGATTCATGATAGTCTGTACCGACGAGCCGGTCAATCAGCACATCAATATCTCCTTGGCAAAAAAAATCGCCATAAAATATACAGCGATCGATCTTGCCGTCTTTGATATTCAAACAGCACTCCATCTTTCCACCGGCAAATTTTCTTTCGCGAACTACTTCAAAAACCAATTGGCTGCCATAATTCCATTCCCATGACCCGAATTTTTCCTCTGCGATCTTTTGTGCGGCCTCCCTGTCCTGTTCGGTGAGTTTGTAAACCTGCACATTTTGCAGTAGCCTTCCAAGCATTTCTTCTTTGAATTGCCCGGGCGTCATATCGGTTTTGAGATAATCAGCAATATTTCCCACACGCTGGCGTACAGAATCGATTCCTTTGGATGTGATTTTATCTTTTGAGGGTGTCAGCGCCGCTACCATTTCATTGATATCAGTTTGGAACAATAGCGAACCATGATGCACCTTTCCCTTACGCATTACATATTGTGCGTTACCAGAAATCTTTTTTCCATCCACCAGAATGTCGTTTCTGCCATTGGCATATGCATTTACTCCCATTGCGCAAAGCGCTGCCGTTACATTTTTTGTATATTCTGCAAAATCGATTTCATCGAAATTAACGTTTCGTGTAATATGGCTGAATTGCCATCCGCCCATATCCGTATAAATCGTCCCACCGCCGCTTGCACGGCGCACGATTTGTATTCCTTTGCTTTTGGCATATCTTTCATTGACTTCTTTGTGAATATTTTGGAAGCGCCCTACCATAAGGGTCGGTTTTGTCTGCCAAAACAAAAGTACAGGCCCGGGAATAACGCCAGCATCCACTCGCTCCATCAGATACTGCTCCAGTCCAAAATTAAAATAAGCGTCTGTGGAGCCTGTTTCTACATATATCATAGGCTGCGGGCCTTTCCGTAAGCCGCGAAAGCTTCTTCTGCATGATATGAACTTCGTACTAAAGGGCCGCTGTATACGTAACGAATCCCCTTTTCTGTGCCAACATCGGCATATTTTTGGAATTGTCCGGGAGTGACATATTCATGTACGCGAAGATGATCTTTTGATGGCTGTAGGTATTGGCCTATCGTTAAAATATCGCAATGCGCGGCAAGGATGTCGTCCATCACCTCAAAAACCTGTTCTTCTGCCTCGCCGAGTCCTACCATAATACCTGTCTTTGTAACCATATCGGGATTAACATCCTTGATGTGCCGCAGCACTGCGACGGAGCGCTGATAATCCGCTTCCGGGCGCACCTGCGCATATAAAGCCGGAACCGTCTCCACATTATGCCCCAAAATATCCGGGCAGGATTCGATCACCGTTTCAAGCGCTTTGTAAGAACCGCTGAGATCCGGGATCAGCAATTCCACGGTGACCTCCGGTACGTTTTCCTTAAGGGCATGAACAATATTGGAAAAATGCTGCGCACCACCATCGACAATATCGTCCCTCGTAACAGATGTGATCACGACATGCCGCAATCCCATCTTTTCCACCGCCTCCAGAATATGATCCGCTTCCCTTTCATCAAGAGGTGTAGGTGTCTCTTTTGTGACATTGCAAAATCTGCAGCCACGTGTGCAATTTCTTCCCATGATCAGGAAGGTCGCAGTCCGTTTTTTGAAGCATTCCCCCATATTAGGGCAATTGGCTTCCCTGCATACCGTATTTAAAGATAAACCATCCAGCATTTTATCCAGGGTTTCGACTGCTTCTCCGTGGTAGCTGACCTTCAACCATTCCGGTTTTCTTTCTATCGTCATTTAAACAGTATTCTCCATTTCCAGATCATGTTTTCACATTCTTTTTTATTTGTTCCCGTGCCAGCTTGTCGCAAAGATTGTTCATCTCATCGTCTGAGTGACCTTTGACCTTATACCATTTGACGACATGATCCTTTGTCGCATTGACAAGCTGTTTCCATAAATCCTGATTCTCGACAGGCTTTTTTGTAGATGTGAGCCAGCCGTTGTTTTGCCACGATATGATCCAGCCTTTCTCAAATGCATTATGGATATATGCGCTGTCAGTATGCACCTTTACGCTGCATTTCTCTTTTAGTGCCAACAAACCCTGCAATGCAGCCATCAATTCCATCCGGTTATTCGTCGTATCCGGAAAAAAACCGGCCAATTCCTTTTTGTTGCCT
>NZ_JAYFPU010000360.1:0-15184 GCF_034927525.1 Christensenella sp. | reverse complement strand
CAATAAGCTCTAACGAGACGATCGAGGCGATGCAGGAACCGCTTGACCGCATCATGGAAACCATGCACAGCGTGCTCGAGCGTACACCGCCGGAGCTGACAGCGGATATCGCGGAAAACGGTATTTGCATGACGGGAGGCGGATCGTTGCTGTACGGCCTTGACAGGCTTCTGACCGAACGGACGAAGATTCCTTGCTATGTGGCGGAGGACGCTGTTTCGTGCGTGGCGATCGGTACGGGCAAGGCGCTTGAGAGCATCGACGTTTACAGCGCGGGCGCGGTATATGATTACCGCCGCGGCGATTATTACAACCAGGGATATTAATGGAACAAAATCAAATGTGGAGCCGTCTTACTATGTGACGGCTCTTTTTTGTGTTAAGTTGCATCATTTGTTTTAATAATTTGTGAATATTAAGCAAAAATGGGTACAAATGATTACATGTGTATTATGATAAGTAGCAGTGTTATTGCGAAAAGTCAGGAGGGTGCCTGGGGTGGATCACAAAAAAATTGTTAAAATACTGGTCGTCGTTCTGGTGGCGCTGGGGGTAGCCGCGGGAATTGTTGCGGCGGTACTATACGGAAGATACCAGGATCTGAAGGCAAACCCGATACAGGCGTTCGAGACGTCGTCTGGGCAGGGGACGGTGATCGCCGAAGGCAAAGCATTCGCACAGCCCACGGAGTTTGTGAGGATCGACGGGAAGCGGTACGGCAAGAACCCGAACGTGGTATCGATTTTGATGATGGGCGTCGACTGGGACGGCTCGCAGGAGCGTGCCGACACAGGCAAGCGCAGCGATATGGTCATTCTTTGCACGGTCGATTTAGAAAACAACACCATCGATTTTCATTCTATCCCGCGTGATACGCGCACGACGGTGCACGCTGTGGATAAGAAAACGGGAAAGATACAGGACAGGACATATCTGACCAAGATCAATCACGCATATGCGCTGGGAGCGCTTCACAGCGATGAAGCTGGCGCGGAAAACGAGATGCTGGCGGTGGAGGATCTGCTCTCCTGCGGCGATAAGTTGAATATTCCGGTGGATTACTACCTTTCGCTCGAACTGCGGAGCTTAGCTGACCTTGCGAACGTTCTTGGGGGCGTGGAAGTGGAGCTCGATCAGGATGTGCCGGGCATTGGGAGCAAGGGAGAAACAGTGCTGCTTGAGGGGGACAACGTGCGGCATTATCTGGAAAAGCGCAAGGATGTGGGCGGCGAAATGTCGCGCCAGCGCCACCAGCAGGAATTTATCAAAGCCATCGCAAGAGCGGTGAAAAAGCTGGGAGCGGCGCAGACCGCAACAAGGCTGCTGCCTAAGTTAGAAGAGATTGGCATGCAGACGAACATGAACCTAGATCAGGTGGCGGCAACCGCTGGCGTGCTTGATAAAATCGGCTCTATCGACAATGTATCGATGCAGACGTTTGCGGATGAGAGCGATAACTGGCCTTCCAAGATGCACGATCCGGTGCTAGATACGGACGTGTATTATTACTTGATGGACGATGAGGAATTGCTCGATACGATGCTGTCGCTTTACTATATAGAGGACGGCAATGTTTGAAAAAATTTGGCTAAACAGTGGCATTATAAAAGAATTTGTATTATAATATTGAACGGACTTTGACCCAACTTGTCAGGAGGACTAACGGTTGAATTATAAAAAGGGAATTAAGATACTGACGGTCATATTGATCGTGCTGGTTTTGAGCGCGGGCGGTGTTACGTATGCGCTTTATGGGACTTATACAGACTTGAAAGCGAACCCGATCGCGGCGTTTAATACGCCACAGCCGGAGGCTGTCGCATCTGACGATATCAACTTTGACGCAAACGCCAATGTGGAAACTGTGACCATCGACGGGAAAAAATACCAGAAAAACCAGAACGTAGTGAGCATTTTGATGTTGGGCATCGACTGGGATGGTACGGCGGTCAAGGACGCGACAGGCGCACGCAGCGATATGATCATGCTGTGTACGATAGATACAGAGAACAATACGATAGCATTCCTTTCCATTCCGCGCGACACGCGTACGGTCGTGCATAAGGTCAATCAAGAGACCGGCAAGGTGGAATCCAAGGAATACCTGACAAAACTAAACCACGCTTATATTTTGGGCGGTGGTAACGATACGACAAAATGGGGGCCGCAGAATACGATGCGTGCCACGGAAGACCTGCTTGAGATCGACGGACAACTGAGCATTCCGATCCAGTATTATGTTTCCATCGACTTAGAGCATCTGTCGGACTTAGCCGAAGCGCTCGGGGGCGTGGAGGTCACGCTCGACCAAGATTATCCGGACATCGGCAGCAAGGGTGAGACAATCACGCTGGAGGGCAACGCGGTTCGCCTTTATTTGCAGAACAGGAAGCAGATGGACGACGGCGAGATGTCGCGGCAGCGCCACGAGCAGGAATTTATGATGGCGATCGCCAAGAAGATCAAGAAGCTGGGCGCGGTACAGTCCGCCTCTAAGCTGTTTTCGCAGCTTTCCGGCAACGTATTGCAGACGAACTTAGGGCTTGACCAGATCGTCGCGATGGCGGGCGTGCTCGACAAGCTCGATTCCATCGACAATATCAAGATGGAGACATTTGAGGAACGCGACGACAGCTGGCAGAATTTCCCCGATCCGATCGTGACCAACCCGTCTAAGCTGAATTATTTTGTGATGGACGAGGACGAGCTGATGACGAGGATGCTCGAGAGCTATTATACGCCGGTTAATGGCGGTTCCGGCGGGGCGCTCTCCGCTCAGGGAACAGATTCTCCAAGTGACGAATAAAAAACCGAACCCCAAAAGCGCATCTGCGGATGCGCTTTTTTGATATGGAAAAATCAGTAAGATTATGGACATATGTGAAAATTAAAAATCAGACATTGACAAAAGAATATTAAAAGAGGTATGATTAAGCAAGTCAAATATTTCCAGTAACGATTCAGAATTTAGCAAAAATAAAAAATCAAGGTATGATGCGTGGTTTTGCGTTTGCGGCGCAAAAGAAACGTACAATATTTTAAAAATCAGGCAGCTTAGAAAGCGAACGAAAAAGTATATTTTTTCGTTCGCTTATTTTTTTTGCATTATTTTCAAAAAACAATAAAATTTTACTATTTTTTTCTTGGAATGAAAAGATATACCTTTTCTGGGAATCCGAATTTTAGTTTCCGCAAAATGCGGGATCATTCGATATTTAAAAGGAGGAAAAGAGAATGAAAAAAAGAGGACTTAAAGTAGTTGCAATGGTGCTTGCCGTAGTGTTCGTGATGGCGGCATTTGCAGGCTGCGCAAACCAGCCGGCACAAGGATCGCAGTCGGCTGCACCGGCGGCGAGCGACGCAGGTACGGGGGACGGCGCGTCTGCGCCGGCAGCAAGCGACGCAGGTACGGGGGATGGCGCGGCTGCGCCGGTTGCGGGCGCAGGCATCAAGGGTTCGCCGGATGAATCTTACTACCTGCTGGTATTCAGTACAGGCGTAGAATATTGGTTCCCGGTCTATGCGACATTCAAAGAAGCGGGAAATCAGCTGGGTGTCAAAACAGAATATGTCGGGTCTACAGAATATGACGCGAACAAGCAGGTCGAGGTATTCAACCAGATCCTTGCAAAAAACCCGACAGGCATCTATCTTTCGCCGATAACGGCAGAGGCTTTCAAAGCACCGGTCGACGAAGCGGTGAAGCAGGGCGTGGCGGTTGTTACATTTGCATCCGACTCGCCGGATTCCGCACGCCAGGGCTATGTGACCTCTGACAACGTAAAAGAAGGACAGCACGCGGCACGCGCGTTTGGCGAAGAACTGGGCGGTAAAGGTAAACTGATGACGCTGCGGAACCCGGGTCAGACAAACCATGATATCCGTGTTGACACATTTATCGCGACGATCAAAGAAGAATATCCGGGCATCGAGCTGGTTGCGGACGAACCGACAAACCAGGATCCGGATGCGGCATATACGGCTGTTATGACGACGGCGCAGAAGCATCCTGACTTAAGCGGCGTATTTATGCCCGAAGCAAGTTCTGCGATCGGCGCTTCGCGCGCGGCAGTAGAGCTTGGCGGCGGAGATACAAAGATCAAGGTCATGTGCTGCGACGTGAACGCACAGATTCTCGATATGCTGAAGACCGGCGACGTATGGGGTGCAATCAACCCGGATCAGGGAATGCAGGGATACTTCGGAATGCTGACGCTCTTCACAGCGGCACATCCGGAAAATGTAACGCCGATGAACGGCAAGAAAGAACAGGGGCTGAACCCGACCTACATCCCGATGATCGATAATGGCCTCAATATTGTAAACAAAGACAATGCGGATTACTTCTATGTGGACAAATATGCAACGTCTCTTGGGTACTCCGGCGTAGATGATATGCTGAGCCCCGGTAACCCGAACGCATAGTTCGTAACGAACGAAAGTAAGCTTGTTTAGCTTAAGTCAGCCTGCGGCAGCTGCCGCAGGCTGACTTAAAAGCTTGCCAGCGTGCAAAACAGGGAAAGAGGGGAAAAACAGTTGAGCGAATATTTAATGGAACTAAAAAATATATCCAAATCGTTTGGCGAAAACCAAGTGCTGTTTGACGTCAACTTTGATTTGAGGCCGGGCGAAATCCACGCGATCATCGGCGAAAATGGCGCAGGGAAATCGACCCTGATGAATATTGTAGACGGACTTTTGTCTCCTAACGGCGGCGAAATTTATGTTCAGGGGGAATTGGCGTCTATTCATAATACGTTTGACGCGCAGCGCTACGGGATCGGTTTTGTGCATCAGGAAATTGCCCTGTGCCAGGACGTGAGCGTAGCACAAAACATCTTTATGTCCGAAATCAATGCAAAGAAGAAAATGAACATCAATTATCAGGAAATGGAAAAAAGAGCGGCGGAAATCCTTACCACGATCGTGGGCGATGCGATAGACCCGCGCGATACGGTGAGCAACCTGCCCATTTCCAGCCAGCAGGTAGTAGAGATCGCCAAAGCGCTTTCTATGCAGTGTAAAATATTGATTTTGGACGAACCCACAGCGGCGCTCGCGGAACGCGAGGTGGAGGCTCTTTATACGATTATGCAGAATTTATCTGCGCGCGGGATCGGTTGCATTTATATCAGCCATCGTATGTCGGAAATTTTTGAGCAATGCCACAGGGTATCTGTACTGCGCGACGGACATATGGTTTCTGTATACGACGTAAAAGGTGTCACAGTCCAGCAACTTGTAAACGATATGGCGGGGCGCGAGGTAAACGCGATCTACCCGGAAAAAGCGGAAAAGATAACGTATAGCGATGAGAATGTTTTGCTAGAAGTCAACGACCTTACAGACGCAGCAGGTGTTTTTGAAAATATTGATTTCAAACTGTATAAAGGGGAGATGCTGGGCTTTTCCGGACTGATCGGTTCGGGACGCAGCGAGATCATGCAGGGAGTTGTCGGACTGCGAAAGTTACGCAGCGGGACGGTTAAGTTTCACAATAAAAATATGATAGGTAAAACACCGCGGGAAGTTTTTTCGGAAGGACTTGCTTATATGTCGGAAGATAGAAAGCACTGCGGATTATTTTTGGATATGGATATTAAAAATAATGTTTCGGCCATGTATTTGGATCATTTTACAAACAGGGGAATGATCGACGCAAGGGATGAGGCGAAAAAAGCCGACGGTATGGCAAAAGAGCTCAATATCAAATGTATGAATATCAGCCAGTTGGTCGGTGACTTAAGCGGCGGAAACCAGCAGAAAGCATTGATCGCAAAAATATTGGTGGGTAAACCGGAGATCGTCATTTTTGACGAACCGACGCGAGGCATTGACGTGGCGGCCAAAACGGAGATACACAGGCTTTTAAGAAAGCTGATCGGCGAGGGACTGGGCGTTATTGTGATCTCCTCAGAGTTAAACGAGGTGGTGGGCATGTGCGACCGTGCCATTATCCTGCATGAAGGCAAGATCGTCGGCGAAGCGAGCGGACAGGAGATCAATTCGACGCATATCATGAATTATGCTTCCGGCGCATACCAGCTTACACAAAATTAAGAAGGGTGGAGAGACAATATGACAAATATGAATCAGGCGGGCGCAAAGCCGCTCAAACAAAAAAATAAACTCACATCGCTGCGGGAAATCAACCTGTTGATGATCATTGCGGTTTTTATCATCATTATGTGCATTACCTGCAGCCAGTATTTCCCGCACTGGGCAAATATAAAAGTAGTACTGAGTTCGATATCCGTGGACGGCATTGTCGTGATCGGCATGGCGATCATCATGATCGCGGGAGGCATCGACCTTTCTGTCGGCGCGGTGATGTGCCTTTCCATGGCGATCTGCGCCAAGATATTTCTGGCGGGGCTCAATCCGTGGCTCGCTATGGCGATCGCGCTTCTTGCGTGCTGCGGCGTGGGAACGGCTATTGGCTTGCTTGTCACAAAGGTAAAACTTTCCCACTTTATTGTTACGCTGTGTTTTATGGGCATTGCGCGGGGCATCGTTTACGCGATGACGACGGGTACGCCTATCTCGCTGGTCGGCACACTGGAGCTGCATCCCGAATTCCAGTTTTTGGGGCAGGGACAGATCGGCGGAATTATCCCGATGACGGTGGTGATTTTTGCGGTAATCGCGTTCATATCAGATTATGTGGCACGGAAATCGTACGCAATGCGCCTCGTATTCTATACGGGCAGCAATGAAAAGGCAGCAGCCTATTCCGGCGTTAATATCGACAAAGTGAAAATTATGACTTGTATGTTCTGTTCGCTGTTTGCGGGTATCGCGGGCGTTATTTATATGACGAAGTTTTCCGGCGTCCCCATCAGTGCGGGTACGGGACTCGAGATGACAGCGATCGCTTCTGCCGTTATCGGCGGCGTGAGCATGAACGGTGGCAAGGGCTCGATCCTCGGCGCGGTGCTCGGCCTTACGCTGATGACGCTGGTACAAAACGCGCTGACGTTGTTCGCGGTTCCGGCGTTCTGGCAGGACCTGATCCGTTACCTGATCGTTCTGGCGGCGGTGGTGTTTGACAGTGTACAGCAGAACGGGCTTTTGAAGAGAACGGCTAAAGTAAAGACAGCAAAGGCTGTAAGCAAATAAAGGGGGAAATCGTTATGTACGAAGAAGATAAAAAAGCGATCATCAAGGCGGCGCTGGAAATCAAGGAATATGGATTGATCCAGATGTCAGGCGGCAATGTAAGCGTCAGGAAACCCAACGGGGATATTATCGTGACGCCGTCAGGCATGCCTTACGAGCCGATGCAGCCGGAGGATGTGCTGGTGCTGAATAAGGCGGGAGAAGTGATCGAGGGGACGCTGCGTCCGTCGGTGGACACCATCGCTCTCGTGTATATCTACGACCATCTGAGCGAGGTGAATGCGATCATCCATACGCATCAGCCCTATGCGACGGCGGCGGGCCTCATTGACGACAAGCTGCCCGCGTGCTGCACAACGCTTTGCAACGTAACGCTCGGCGAGGTGAGCGTTGCGCCGTACAGCAACCCGGCAAGCCTTAATATGGGCATACAGACAGTGGAATATTTAAACGGAAAACGTGCGGTGATCCTAAAGCACCACGGCGTTGTAACCGTGGGCGGCACCTTAAAGGAAGCGTTGTATGCGGCGGTCTATATGGAGGACGCCGCCAAGTGTTACCTGACGGCGAAGGCTGCGGGCGAAGTGGCGATGATGACGGACGACGAAGTATTTCAGGCGGTGGAGGTCTTTAAGGACTACGGTCAAAAACACTGATGAAATAACATTTGCTTTTGAAGCGGGAGTATTGAGGGAACCTGGCGGCCTTTGTCATAACAGCAGGGTTGCTTCGGTGCTCCCGTATTTTAACAGGGGGTAGGGGAAGACGTGAAGATAACGGTGATAGGCGATTATTTTTTATCGTCCGGATGTATCAGAGAGGGATTTGAGAGGGTGCTCGGGGAGGCGGTCGATGTGCGCGATGTGCAATGGGACATTACGGATCGCACACAGGCGCAGAACCAGAACCTGTTGGTCGAAAAAGAGGGGCCGGAAGGGTTTGCGTGTCCGGATTATATTATGGACAGCATCGCGGACGCGGAAATGATGGTCACGCAATTTTGCCCAATCAACAGCGCTATGATCGATCATTGCAAGCACTTAAAAGCGATCGGCGTACTGCGGGGAGGCGTGGAAAATGTTGCTTGCGACCATGCGAGCGACAGGTGCATACAGGTCTATAACACGCCAGGCAGAAACGCAAACGCAGTCGCCGATTTTACCGTTGGCCTGCTGCTGACGGAGACGAGGAACGTGGCACGGGGCAGCAGCGTGATCGGGAACGGGGCGTGGGCGGACGAGTCGCTTGCGGGCAACAGGATGCACGATATGGAGGGAAGGACGCTCGGATTGATCGGGCTGGGGAATATCGGCCTCAAGGTGGCGGCGCGTATGCATGCCTTTGAGATGGAGATACTTGCATATGACCCCTTTGCGGGAGAAGTCCCTGATTATGTTCGACTGCTGCCGTTAGACGAGGTGCTGAAAAATGCGGATTATGTGTCGATGCACGCGCGTCTGACGCACGCAACCTACCACATCATGGATGAAGAAAAAATCGCGTTGATGAAGCCGGATGCTTATCTTTTTAATACGGCGCGCTCAGGGCTGATCGACGAAAAAGCGCTTGCCGACGCATTGAGAGAAGGCAGGATCAAGGGGGCGGGGCTGGATGTGTTCGACAGGGAACCGCTGCCGGAGGAATCGCCGCTGCGCTCGCTCCCTAACGTTACACTGACGCCGCATATGGCGGGCAGCACGGCGGAAGCGTTTACAGGAGCGGCAGTGCTGCTGGCGCACAGGCTGAAAAAGCAATGGGACGGGCAGCAAAGCTGTCGCCCGGTCAATTGGAAGGAATTGCAGCAATAACCAGAAATCAAGTGTGATAAAGGAGAAAACAATGTCAGTTGAAAATATGAAAAATATGCTGGAGCATGCGCGCGAGAATAAATATGCCATCGGGGCTTTTGACGTGACGGATTTTGAGATGGCAAGACATATCGTCGCTGCGGCGGAAGAATTACGCTCTCCTGTGATATTGATGGCGCTGGCCTGCGAGCTTGACGATCTGGGCGCGGAGGTGTTTGGCGCTACGATGCGGTCGGTCGCGCAAAAAGCGTCTGTTCCGGTTTGTGTGCATCTGGATCACGCAAAGACATACGATGAGATCGTGCGCGCGATCGAATATGGATTTACGTCGGTGATGCTGGACGCATCGCAATATCCGTTGGAAAAAAATATCAAAAGCACGAGAGTAGCGGCGGAATACGCACACAGCTGCGGCGTGACGATCGAGGGAGAGCTGGGGCACGTGGGCGACGGCGCGACAGGCGCCTGCTGGCAGGAGGCGGACGAAAACGCCGGCAGTCCTGACGTACTGACTGAGCCGTCCGAGCTGAAGCTGTTTTTGCAGGAGACGGGTGCGGACGCTGTGGCTGTCGCGGTCGGCACGCAGCACGGCGTATATACAAGGGAGCCAAAGCTGGACTTTGAACGGCTGGAAAAACTGAATCAGGAGGCGTGTGTACCTTTGGTTCTGCATGGCGGTTCCGGCACGCCGGACGCAGACCTGAAACGGGCGGTGGAGCTGGGTATTTGTAAGGTCAACGTGTTTTCGGAGATCATCGGCGCATTTTTTACAACGCTCAAGCAGACGCTTTTGCATACGGAGCAAATGGTGATCTGGCCTTCGGTCGCTTTTGAAAAACCGTACGCTGCGCTGCAAAGCGTGGTAAAGGAAAAAATAATGCTGCTGGGGAGCAATGACCGTGCGTGATATGGGGAAAACAATGAAGAAAAAATGGTTGTTATCAATGCTTACTGTGGTGCTTGTTGTGGCCTTTTTACTGGCCGGCTGTACGGCAGGACAAGCAAACGAGCCGGCTGTGTCAGGAAAAACCGTATTGAAAACCGCGCTGTCTGAGTATACGGACAAAGAGATATTGGCGCGCGTCGCGCTTTACTGCGACTATTACGGTGTGGAAGAAGACGCTTTGAAAGAGGACACACAGATTTGGAATCGGCTGATCGAGGGGATTGTCAACGACTATGCTTTTGTGGATATGGCGGCAGCGATGGCAGAGGAAAGCGGTATTCCTGTTCCAGATGCGCAGTCGGAGGAAGTGGAGACTGTATTTGGGCAGCTGCTTACTGAGATCGACGGCGTGATCCAGAAAAACGCGCAGGAGCCTTTGGAAGGAGAAGCGCTTTTGAAAGCCGAGGACGAGTATATGGCAGGTCTCGGTTTTACGCGCGAGGAATACAGGGGCTTTGCGCAGCGAAAGGTGACGTCGGCATTGCTGCAGCGCGAATGGGGCAAAGACATCGAAATAACGGAAGAAGAGCTGCAAAGCGAATATCAGGCGAATCTGGATGCGCAAAAACAATATATGGATATCGATCCGGTGTATGCGGTCAATTTTATCAAGAAGGGCGAACAGGCCGTCGTATATTATCCGCAGGGCCTGAAATATATCAAAAGCATAACAGTTCCGCTGGATGCGGAAACGAGGGGAAAAGCGGCGATTTTGTACAACGAAGGTAAGATGCGCGATTATAATATCCTGCTCGAAGAAGCGGTGGCGGCGCTGGAACCAGAAATTGAGGAGATCCGCGCAAAGCTGCAAAGCGGAACGCCTTTTGAGGAGTTAATGGGCGAATATGGTGCGGACGGGCAGGAAGGACAGCTTGTATCCGAAGCGGACACGAAGATGATCACGGATTTTCAGAAGGCTGTGAAAGAATTGCAGAATGTGGGAGACGTTGCGGAATGCGATACCTATGAGGGGCATCACTTCATTCAGTATTCCGCGGAGGTAAAGCCGGGCGCGGTCCCGCTCGACGAGGTGAGCGAAGCGCTTAAACAGGGGATACTGCAAAAAAAGGCGATCGCCAGCTATGAACAAAAGATGCTGCAGGCGTTAAATACTGCAAAAGAAGCGGGAACGGTCGTGCTCGACTTTGACTCGCTGATGCTGGAGGAAGCTGAAAATGCGTAGGTTATCTGAACTGCCTTTAGGGCTGTATGAAAAAGCGATGTGTTTTTCGCTGACGTGGGAAGAAAAGATGAGGCTTGCCGCGCAGAGCGGCTACGACTATCTGGAGATCAATATTGACGGCACGCCCGAACGGTTAAAGAGATTAGAGTCGGCGGAGTGCGCGTGGGAGCTATATGATGCGTCGCGCAAAACGGGGATACCCGTCTATACCTTTGCTTTTACGGCAAACCGTATGTTTCCGCTTGGGAGCGAGGACGACGACAAGCGGAACCGCGGGATCGAGCTGCTAAAAAAGGCGATCGTGTTTGCGGGCAGGGCGGGCATCCGCGTGATCCATATCGCGGCATATGACGAGCTTGATGGACAGGACAATGAGAATACAAAATGGCTGTTCCAAAAATCGGTAAGGGAATGCGTGGCCTATGCGGCGCATTTTGGCGTGATCCTTGCTTTTGAGACGATGGACACAGAATTTATGGATTCTGTCGCTAAGGTGATGGAGTATGTGCGGATGATCGGATCGCCGTATTTACAGGTGTATGCGGATGTGGCAAATATCACGGCGGCGGGGTATGATCCCGCAATCGATATGGCTGCCGGCGGACGCCATATCGTAGGCATGCACCTGAAAGACAGCAAGGAAAAAGCGATCCGCGACATTGCGTTCGGCACGGGCGATGTGGATTTTGACGCGTGCTTTCGCGCACTCAGCCAGATGAATTACCAGGGATTTTTTACGGCGGAGATGTGGTGCTATGACGACCCGCAATTCCATTCCTACTTAAAAGAGGCAAATGTTTTTTTGCGGGAGAAGCTGGCAAAATATTGAAGCGATTTTTATGAATGCAACGGAGGAAACTATGAAGTATTTATTGGGCATCGATAGCGGGGGTACCGTGACGAAGGCGGTAATCTATGACGTCGACGGCAATGAGATCGCGCAGGCAGAGGAGAAATTCGACGTTATTTTCCCAAGCATCGGTTATAACGAAAGGGATTTTGAACAATTTCGTCAGGGAAACATCAATGTGATGCGCAAGGTCGTGCAAAACGCGGGCATTGACAGCGGCGACATCGCGGGGATATCCATGACCGGGCAGGGAAACGGCATTTACCTGTTCGACGCGCAGGGAAAGCCGGTGCGCAACCCTGTGTTGAGCGGCGATATGCGCGCCAAGGAATATATCAAAAAATGGTATGCGGACGGCACGGCGAAAAAAGTGGCGCAAAGGACGCATCAGTCGATGTGGGCGGGGCAGCTCGCGCCGCTTATCGCGTGGTTTGCTGATCATGAGCCGCAAAGCCTTGATAAGGCAAGCTATATCGTCACCTGTAAAGAGTATATCCGTTACTTTTTGACGGGCAATTTCAACATGGAGCTTTCGGAGGCTTCCAGCACCAATTGCATGAACCTCGATACGAAGGCGTTTGACCCGGAGCTGTTTAAGCTGTTGGGGATCGGCAAATATTTTGACAAATTGCCGCCTTTGGTCGGGCCGATGGACGTCGCGGGCTATGTAACGAAAGAGGCGGCAGCGCTTACGGGACTGCGCGAGGGAACGCCGGTGATGGGCGGGGTGTTCGACATTGCGGCGTGCGCCATCGCCACGGGCGTGACGGACAATGAAAAGCTGAGTATCGTCGTGGGGACATGGGGCATCAACGAATACATCGATACGAAGGCATTCGGAGACGAAAACTTTTTTATGAGCAGCCTCTTTTATTTAAAGGACTCGTACCTGATGACCGAAGCGAGCTCTACCTCGGCGGTCAATCTGGAATGGTTCATGAAACGGTTTATGCAGGAGGAGACAAGGGAGGCCAAGCAGACAGGGCGTTCTATCTACGACGCGGTCAACGGCATGGTGCAGAGCATCCCCATAGACGAATGCCCTATCGTTTTTTTGCCGTTTTTGTTTGGGACAAATGTCAATCAGGATGCGAAGGGTGCGTTTATCGGCCTAAGCGGCATACACACAAAAGCGCACATGCTGCGCGCGGTGTACGAGGGCGTTGTATTTTGCCACCGGTACCACATCGAGCGGCTGTACCAATATAAAAAGGACTTCAAGATGATACGGATCTCGGGCGGCGGGTCAAAATCCAAGGTTTGGGTGCAGATGTTTGCCGATGTGATCGGGCTGCCGGTCGGCGTTTCAAAAAAGGGAGAGCTCGGTACGATGGGCGCGGCGATGAGCGCGGGCATCGGGATCGGGCAATACAGCGATGTGCAGGCGGCTGCCGATGTTTTTGCAGAGATCGCGCAGACGGTGTATCCGGACGAGCAAAGCACGCGGCTTTACGAGAAAAAATATCAGGTTTATAAGAAAATTCTGGATAGTCTGGATGGCGTGTGGAGCGAATTTGAGTGAAACCAGAATATATTACCAAAACGCGGGAATATCGAAACAAACGCCCGATGGTTTTTTTGTTATGATCGAGGCAGGGAGAGCGGAACGCTAAGCGGTGTCCGCATCCAAACAACCAAAACAAAAAACGGAGGTTTATGGTATGAATGGAAACAGGGAACTGAGAAGTAAGATCAAACTGGTTTTTGCGTCGCGCAAAAAGGGATATCCGGGCTGGCCGCACATCGATTTCGATCATGAGGGGCTTGCGCAGAGGTATCTTGAAGTATTGCAGAAGGAGCTGCCCAACTGTGACTTTACGGTGGCGCTTTACAATAATGCAGAAGAAGCAAACGAGGGATATAAAGACAACGGTCAGTATGACGGCGTGGTGCTGTTCAATTCGTCGCACGGCGTGGGTGTGGTCAACGCATTTTTGCAGCGCAACGAGCCGGGCGTGATCATTGACGAGCTGTATGCGGGCTCGGGCGATTTGGTGCGCTTCAATACGCTGATCAACAAGAAAAAGCTGCCGGTGGTGGTGGTTGCGTCTTCAGATTTTGCGGATACGGTACGCGCGATCAAGCTGCTGCATGTAAGAAAGCAACTGAAGGAATCCAAGATGGTCGTTTTCAAGAACTTTGAGCCGATCTCCGCGGATAAAGAAGCCTTTTTGAAGGAAGCGCTCGGAACAGGAAGCACATGGCAGCGCTATGAAGCGGGCGAAGCGGGCTTAAAAGGCAAGATCGACAGCCTGAAAAAGACGTTTGGCGTGGACGTTGTCATCAAGACGAAGCGCGATCTGGAGCAATATATTGCCGGTGTTGACGACGAAGCGGCGCGTAAGGTCGCCAAGGGATGGGTGACCTGTTCGCAGGGCGTGATCGAGCCGTCGGACGAAGAAATTTTTGAATCGGCAAAGATGTATCTGGCGCTGAGCCAGGCTGTGCGCGAGGAACAGGCGGACGCGGTGAGCGTGGACTGCATCATGATGTTCTATACGACGGAGATGTCTTCTTACCCGTGCATGAGCCATTCCACGATGCTCGATATGGGCATCACGGCGGTGTGTGAGGGCGATTTTGATTCGACACTGACGCAGCTTGTGATGCGCTACATCACAGACCGCGCGGGCTTTGTATCTGACCCGGTCATCGATACGGCGCGCAACCAGATCATTTATGCGCATTGCGCGGCGGCAACGAAATGGTATGGGGACGACAGCGCACGGCAGCCGTACTTCCTGCGTACGCATTCGGAAGACCACAACAGCACATCCATCCAGACGATCATGCCGGTCGGGGATGTTGTCACGACTGTGAAATATGATATCGAATCGAACGCGATGGCCATACACACAGGCATGGCTGTGGGCAATGTGACGGAGGAAAAAGGGTGCCGCACCAAGCTGGCAGTAGAGGTGCCGGACGCGCAGCTATTGCTCGACAACTGGGATGCGGACGTGTTCAGCTGGCACAAGGTGACGTGCTATGGCGATTACCGTACGGACTTTATGAACTTTGCAAAGCTTTATGGCAGCAAGGTCATTCAGGAGGATAAGGACATTCCGGTCTTTTAAGCGAACCGATCAAGACGGGACAATAAAAAATAACAGGCCGGCGCTGCGGATGGCAGCGTCGGTTTGTGTTAAGTTGGCGTAAACAGACAGAGGTGAAAAAAGTATGGGATATTTGATGGGCATCGACATAGGTTAGACGACGATCAAGGCGGTGGTATATGAAGACAGGGGCAATAATATTGCGTCCGGAACGCATCAGAC